>NSLH01000015.1 GCA_002763895.1 [Chlorobium] sp. 445 | reverse complement strand
GCTTACTACCACTACGCATACTGCCTGTACTACAACAAATTTTCGGCGGCTTGCAGCGGGGGAAGGAGTGTGGTCGTCATCATTCTATTTTGGTTTTAAGTTATTTAATCGTACTGCAAGCCGCCGTATTGAGTAACATTGCGTTACTCGGGCGAATTGTCAATCGTCGTTCTATTGCGCATAAAGGACTTCAAATTGACCAGTGCCGCCTTTGCAAATATGCTCGACCCATTTTGCATAGGTACCACCATACCACTTGTAGGTTTCATTATTTTGGTAGCGATACTGCGGTGCGGCATAACGAATCTTGAAGCCCTTCGGCAGTGTAATGGTCAGTTGCGTATCAACCCGGAAGTCATTGTATTTGCCGACGATACCATGATGGATAATCGGGATAAGCGGGTGATTTAAGACTCGACGCAACCCACCGCCAGCGTCAATAGAGAGGCCGGGCAATTCGCCATCAACCTTGACCTCAATGCCTTGAGAGTCAGAACTAAATGCGCCTTCAATTCGGGCTTCTCGGCCCAAAAGTTTTTCTACGGGGAAAAGTTCAACCCAACGGGAGATCGCATCAACGACACCAGAGCCTGCATTCGAGAATCGCCAGTTGGAGACCCCAAGCGGTTCCTGCGCAGAGCCTTCTGTGCCAATGCGCACCACCTCCAGATTGGAGATGCGTTGTCCACCTTCATCAAGGGCGTTACGTGCAGGACCAATGAACCAGAAATCACGAATCCAGTCGCCGAAATTCGGACCTGAATTCCGAATGCTAGACAGTGTTGCTTCCCAAGTTGAAATCAGGTCGTCGTTTTCGAGCGGAATTTTCATCAAGATGTCATGGAACTGACGTCCTTGCAAGTAACGTGGGTTTGGAATGTTACGACGAATCACATCAGACTTATAGTAATACAAATTGACGACAGAGCCTTCAAACGAGAAGGCATGGCTGAAATCGCCTACTGTAACCACACCGTCGCCTACCGCAACACGCCGCTCTTCCGTTTCATTGGCGATATCGGCTTCCACTGTGAGTTTCTTGACCGTACTGTCCACGACAGTCTCAATAAGGCATGAAAACCGGACTACATCTTTGCTATCGCCA
The DNA here is from genome assembly GCA_002763895.1 of [Chlorobium] sp. 445. Taxonomy (NCBI): domain Bacteria; kingdom Pseudomonadati; phylum Chlorobiota; class Chlorobiia; order Chlorobiales; family Chloroherpetonaceae; species [Chlorobium] sp. 445. Next base: position 60,413 of record NSLH01000015.1, on the reverse strand, counting down.
ATCGGCTTACATTTGAGTTTGATGTTAAGGTCGGTCGGAAGCAAGGGAATCGCGGGCGTGACATTGATGGTAGCTCGCGCTTTAAGTGTTCCCCATGTGCTCGTGCCGCCTTCCAGCGTAACTTCGTAATCTGAGCGGGCGATGGTTGCTTCTGCTGCACCAAAGAGCGCCATAGATATTCTCCTTTTCTCAGATAAGGTTGTTGAAATACTCTTTTTTTTGCGCTGAGTCGGCTCGCACACTTAATATATCTCACTCACCACAACTCATTGCACTGCTAACTTATCGGCTTACGCGCATCTATACAACTCTGCGTGGCGGTTTTGTTTGGTTTAGCATAACCGATTCGGTCGCTTTTGTGTCTAACTGTTACCTCATTACATAGTTGCACACGCTTCAGAAAGCACACCTAAAATGAAAAGCGAGCACAAAGGCTCGCTTGTTATCTTCTAATACGATGATGAACTGCCGGTCTCTTGCTGCCGACGCCACTTATGAATTCATCTCTTCATTGGCGCGTTGTGCACGACGCTTACTGCGCAATTTCTTCAAACGCATTTCAACTGAAGGCTTTGTGAAATACGTGCGACGACGATACTCTTTGAGAACACCCGCACGCTCATACTTCTTCTTAAAACGCTTGAGCATCTTATCGATGCTTTCGCCTTCCATAATTTGAACTCCGACCAAGATTTCACCTCCTTCCAGTTGTGTGATTTAGTGGTTATTGATAAGAACAAAATAACAGTTAAACTTCTCCAAACACCGTTGAAAAACGCAAACTGACTGACAAAGTTTCAGCAAGCTCGCACATGTCATTTTTTTGACTTCTTTACCAGTTTAAGTTTCCCTTTCTTACCCGTCTCCGATACCGTGCCGTCTGCATCGATATAGACATTTTCCAACAACTGGCGCAGCCCTAAATTGCGAAATTCAACGCTGATGGCATTCATGCCGCTTGATGTAGTAACTTTGGAACGCACAATGCCAATCTCGTTTAACCCTTCGTGGAAAATCGGATCGCCTACGGTATAAATGGATTGCGGCGTATAGACGATGCATTCTTCACGTGTGAGTTCATCTAAACTCTTTTCGCGATCAATTTGGATTTTCCACTCTTCTACAAGCTGAACTGCACCAACTGCACAATCGGTGCACCGCAACCAATACTTTGCAACACCATCATCTTGTGTCGCTTCTCCCTCTTTAGGTTTGTCACTGGGCTTCCACTCCCCAACAAACTCGCGCTTAGATACCCTTTCACAGACATCACAGTACAACGGTTTGATTTTCCCTGCAATGATGAACTTGCGCTTGTCCTCCGCTGTGCCGTTCAACTCATTGGCAACAAAGTCTTCAACTTTCGGTGTAGTTTTCTTCCTTGTGTGCTTTGCGCTTTTTGCAGACTTCTTCTCGGACTTTGCTTTTTTCTTTTCTACTTGTGGCAAGTTTGCTCTATGCTTTTGGTTGATCTTGGCTTTGCTTCAAAAGGGCTTGAATGTAAACACTCTTTCTCAAATAGTCAAATGCAAAGAAGCTAAGGTGAAGACACGCGCCGTTCTTGCCATAGCAGCTTGAGAAAGTTTTTCGTCTCGGTCAGATAGCGAATGTAACTTTTCTCACCCCGATAGATGGTTTCAATCTCCACAAAGCCAATCTTAAAGCCCTTTTTGACCGCGTGAATCAAAAACTCGGTCTCAAACATGTAGCCTGTTTCTTTGCAAAGCGGTAAGATTTTCTCCAGACAGCTAGAGCGAATCAGGCGGTAGCCACATTGCGAATCTAAGATATCTTGTCCTAAAAGGCGCGAGAGCAGCCCTGAGCTAATGCGGTTGGAGAGTTGACGCGTCAGTGGCATGGGAGACTTGCGAAATTGCGCAGCTTGCCGACGTGAACCGATCACCAAGTCAAATTGGCTGTGTGCATCTATTAACTTGGGCGCATCGTGTGGATCATGCTGCAAATCGCTATCCAAAGTAAGCACAGCTGACGCTCCTTGCAACAAGGCATAATGAAGACCAAGTTTGAGCGCCGCACCCTTACCTTCATTTTGCGGACGTGCAATAACATGCACAGGGTACTGAGCCAGCACATGCAGTGTCTCATCGGTTGAGCCATCGCTGACACAGATGGTGCGCGCATTTGGTACAATAGCATCAAGTGCGTGCAGCAAGGCAGGCAAAGTGTGTGCAGCGTTGTAGCAGGGAATGACAGCGTAGATCATCTAACTTTTACGCATATCCAGTGTAGCTTCCAGACGTGCGATTTCATCGCGCAAGTATGCCGCTCGCTCATATTCCGTTTTTTCTGCAGCATCGTACATTTCAGCATACATATCCGCCAGCATCTTAAGTTTATCTTCAGTTGTCATCTGACTCATCACTTCTAAGAGCACATTTTCAGGATTAAAACTTTGAATGCCGAGCCGCTCTTTCTGCAGCTTGCGATTTGCATCCGCTACACTGGTTGATGTGATCACTTGCTCAAGCGATTTTTTGATAGTCTTAGGCGTAATGCCATGCGTCTCATTGTAGGCTTGCTGCAACTGACGACGACGGCGTGTCTCGTCAATCACTTGCTGCATGGAAGCGGTGATTTTGTCGGCGTAGAGAATAACTTTGCCGTTGGCGTTGCGTGCGGCGCGTCCAGCAATCTGAAGGAGCGATTTTTTATCGCGCAAAAATCCTTCTTTGTCGGCATCAAGAATAGCGACGAGTGAAACTTCAGGCAAATCTAGCCCTTCACGCAGAAGATTGACGCCAATGAGCACATCAAATTCATTCATGCGCAGGTCACGCAAAATTTGCACGCGCTCCAAAGCTTTGATTTCAGAGTGTAGATACTGACAACGTATACCAAGCCGATCGAGGTAATCCTGCAAATCTTCCGACATACGCTTCGTGAGCGTGAGCACCAAGATTTTATCGCCCTGTTCTACTCGCTGGCGAATTTCCTCGAGCAAATCATCAATTTGATGTTTGACCGGACGCACCTCAATGTCAGGGTCTAACAAGCCTGTGGGACGAATAATTTGCTCGACGACCACGCCGCCTGATCGACGCAGTTCATATTCGGCAGGTGTAGCGCTAACAAAAATAGTTTGCGGGCAGAGCGCTTCGAATTCTTCAAACTTCAATGGGCGATTGTCGAGCGCTGACGGCAGGCGGAAGCCGTGCTCTACCAGCACCATTTTGCGCTGTCTATCGCCAGCATACATGGCACGAATTTGCGGAATCGTTACATGTGATTCATCAATGACCACGAGAAAATCGTCTGGGAAATAATCAAAAAGGCAATACGGACGCTCACCTTCTTTGCGTCCAGAAAGATGACGTGAGTAGTTTTCAATGCCCGAGCAGTAGCCAAGTTCACGCATCATCTCAAGGTCGTATTTAGTGCGCTCTTCCAAGCGCTGCGCTTCGACATACTTGCCTTCATCGCGCAGCACACTGAGCCGCCAAGCCAATTCTGTTTGAATGTCGCGCATGGCACGATGCAAATTTTCTTCCATCGTTACAAATTGCTTGGCCGGGTAGATAGTGATGCGCTCCACTTGCTCAATCACATTGCCAGTTTTGATGTCAAGCAAATAAAGAGCGTCAATTTCATCACCGAAAAATTCAACTCTAATGCCATAGTCGTCATAGGCAGGCACAATGTCAATGCTATCCCCACGCACACGAAATTTACCGCGCGTAAACTCGCTGTCATTGCGCGTGTAGTGAATAGAGACCAGCTCTTGCAAAAGACTTTTGCGCGTACGGGCTTCACCTTGCTCAATTGTAATGACTTGCGCCGCCCATTCTTCAGGCGAGCCTAAGCCATAGATGCAACTTACCGAGCTGACGACAATAACATCACGGCGTCCTGAGAGCAAAGCACTTGTGGCGCGCAGTCTCAGTCGGTCAATTTCATCGTTGATGCGAAAGTCCTTGGCAATGTATTTGTCGGTTGCAGGAATGTAAGCCTCGGGCTGATAGAAGTCGTAATAGCTGATGAAATACTCTACGGCATTGTTCGGGAAAAACTGCTTGAACTCACCATAGAGCTGCGCAGCCAGCGTTTTGTTGTGCGAGATGACAAGCGTGGGTTTATTGACATTAGCAATTACATTTGAAATCGTGAAGGTTTTGCCTGAGCCTGTAACACCAAGCAGTGTTTGTGCCTTATCGCCGCGTAAGACACCTTCAGTAAGTTCAGCGATAGCTTTGGGCTGATCGCCCATGGGTTTGTAGTCGGAGACAAGTTCAAACTTTCGGTTCAGAGCAAGTTTACTCATCACAGCTGACTAATTTTTTGTGGTGATATTTTTAATGATGAGCGACAATTACTGGTGCGGTGTGCGCCTTGAAATTACACGCAAATAACACACTACCACAGTGCTAGGGTACGGTTTTCAGATACTTCTCGGGTAGTGGAAGCTCTGCACTTTCAGCTTGCCACATCACAGAGACAATATACCAGCGGGTACGGTCGTAAAGCAATTGAATACTATTGATACCGCGAATAAAGGGCTTTTCGTCGCTTGCTTGCTCTCGCGCTTCATAGGTGCTAAATACATGAACCAAATTACCATAGCGCTCAGTGCGCCGCGCAATTTCCTTCTCAAAAAACCTCTCTGAGCAAATCGCTTTTTGCTGCTCTCGACATAATCGTCTGGGGTCATAACACGCAGTGTGTCTTTGCCAGAAGAGAGTCGCACAATGGGCATCAGGCGTGCGCCCGGTGCAAAGAGCAAGCGAAAGCGATCCCAATCTCTCGGCTTACTAGCGTCACCTGAAATCACATCGTAAAGTGCCGCAAGAATTGCATCCAAACTTACCACATCTTTGAAATCGGATTGCGCTTGTTGAGCTAACACGGTTTTCCCAATCATCAGCGCTGAGAAGACAAGAAGTATCGGCTTGAGATGCCGCATAGTCCAGTGTGTTGTAGCGTTGGAAAGTTCCAATATACCACGCCTGCGCCAAGTCTCAATTGCAAGACCGAGAGAAAATCAAACAAATCAAATGCACAGAACTGCATACTGAGTGTAAATTTGAGCATTGTGCAGTAAGAAACAAAACATCAAATTTCATGCATCTAAAATCTTCCGTCTAGTCAACTTGTTCAAAGAAAACGAAGCATGAACTGGCAAAAGTTGCCGCCAGAATTTTATGCAGAGCCAACGCTTGAAGTTGCCCAAGCTCTTTTGGGAAAATACTTGGTGCGACGCATCGGCAAACACGTCATGGTTGGAAAAATCGTGGAGACCGAAGGCTACATTGCCTCAATCGATGCGGCATGCCACGCCTATCGTGGTATCACAGAACGCAACCGCGTCATGTTTGGCGCAGCAGGACACGCTTACGTTTATTTTGCTTACGGTAATCACTTCATGCTCAATGTGGTAACTGAACCTGAAGGTGAAGCGGCGGCGGTGCTCATTCGTGCGCTGGAGCCAATAGAAGGTATCAAAATGATGCAGAAGTTCCGACCCATAGAAGACATTACCAATTTGCTGAGCGGACCGGGAAAACTCACACAAGCACTGAACATCACACGAGCGCAAAACGGCATAAGTTTTCAAAGCCAAGAACTCTTCATTGCAGAAGGTGAAACTGTGCCAGCAAGCCAAATCGGGGTCTCGGCGCGCGTGGGCATCACACAAGCAAGAGAATTACCTTGGCGATATTTTATCAGAGGCAATCTGTTTGTCTCAAAAGGCAAACCTGCAGCATAGAGTCATCGTGTTGCGATTCATTGACTTTTTCTAACTTTATGCGAAAATGCACTAAAGTTGTACAAACGAAGTCTTTTTTTTGCAATGAAGTTAAAGAGTTTAATTGCTTTACTTGTCTTCGCAAGTCTGTCAATGCTGTCTGTGGGCAGCGCTGTATTAAAAGAAGACGAGCCAAGTGCAAGACAGAAAATTTCTCCCGACACACTCCTCAAGCATATCAAAATTTTAGCCAGCGATGAATTCGAAGGACGTGCGGCAGGCACAAAAGGCGGTGAGCTTGCAGCATCCTACATCCAAAACTATTTCAAATTTTTAGGTCTGAAAGCCTTCAGTGAAGATTACAGGCAGGAGTTCTGGGTCCCCAAAGCCTTATCGCTGGGCAAAAAAAATTCTCTGGTCTTTCAAGCTAAAGGCAAGCGGCGACAAGTGTCGGCAAAACTTGAAAGAGATTTCTTGCCACTGGGCTATTCGTCATCTGGCAAAGTGAGCGCAAAAGAAGTGGTCTTTGTCGGCTACGGTCTCTCAACAGAAAACTATAACGATTATGCAGGGCTTGATGTGAAAGGCAAAGTGGTAGTGATGATGCGTCAGAATCCAGATGGAAACAACCCGCACAGTGAATTTTATGAAGCCTCCTCACTGTATCGCAAGCTCACACAAGCTCGAGAAAAAGGTGCACTGGCAGCTCTGATTTTTTCAGGCGCTGTAGATTTTGAAGAAGATGCGCTCATTGAACTCACGCGCGATCGACTTGCGGCGGATGCAGGCATTCTTGCGCTGAGTGTAACACGAGCCGTAGCAGTAGCCTTGCTGGGCAAAAGTGAAGAAGAGTTGAAGACGCTCCAAGCCCGAATAAATCAGACGCGCAAGCCGGAATCCTTCGTGTTAAAGAAAGATGTGGCTATTTCAGTAGACCTCATTCGTGAAAAAGCTAAAACCGCAAATGTGATTGGCTACTTACCTGCAAACGATTCACTGGTCAGCGATGAGTATATCGTTATCGGCGCCCATTATGATCACTTAGGTTATGGTGGACCAGGCAGTGGGTCGCTGGCACCAAATGAGCGAAAGATTCACTACGGTGCAGATGACAATGCCAGTGGCACGGCGGGACTGCTTGAACTGGCGCGCTACTATGCCGCACAACGCAACAAGATCAAACGCAATTTTGTCTTTATCGCATTTGGTGCAGAAGAAATGGGGCTTTTGGGTTCAGCACATTTTGTGCAAAATCCGCTATTCCCGCTCGAGAAAATCAACGTGATGATCAATATGGATATGATTGGAAGAATGAAAGATTCAGCACTGGCAATAGGTGGAGTTGGTACAGCAGCAGAACTTGAAGAAGTGTGTAAGGCAGAAAATAATGGCGAATTCAAACTCAAATTAACGCAAGACGGATACGGTCCAAGCGACCACAGCAGTTTTTATAGCAAAGGCATTTCCGTCCTGTTTTTCTTCACAGGTAATCACGCAAATTACCATAAGCCAACTGACACGTGGGAGAAAATCAACGCGCAGGCGCAAGCACAAACACTGAAGTACATCTCGCGTATCATTGACAGAATCGATGAGCGTCTGACACGTCTAACCTTCACTAAGGCAGTTGCGGATAGTCTGGTCTCGTCATCGCGCTCGACGTCCGCAGGCTTTCGGGTCTCGCTGGGCACCATTCCAAATTATGCAAAGGAAGTCAATGGCGTAGAGCTCGACGGCGTGCGTGAAGGCAGCTTAGCAGAGAAAAGTGGATTGAAAGCGGGCGATATTATCGTACAATTTGGTGCGCGTACGATTCGCAATATCTATGACTACACAGAAGCCATTCGTGAAACAAAGCCGGGCGACAGCGTAGATATTGTTGTGATGCGCGGCAGCGAAAAAGTAACACTGCGCGTAGAGTTTCCAAGCAAAACCAAGTAAGGCACAATCAGCCTGCTCTGTGCGCAGTGCAATCAAGAATCGGTGCATCGTCTGCTGACCACGCAGAGATGCTCATAATAACAAATCTGACAAAATGAAAAAGAGGAACGTGAGTATGAGAAGAAATGGGACATATCCGATGCTGACGCAAGCTGTCCGAATGCTCTGTCTATTAGGACTTATCATTGCAAGTTTCTCGATTGAGGGCGGTGCGCAAGGTCGTCCAACAAACATGCAGGCGCAGCCCGACTTTGAAGCTAATCTATTCAACTTTCAAGGCGAAAAAGGCGAGAGCCTGCTCACGCTTTATGTGCGCGTCAAGTACTCACGACTCACATTTGCTAAGCAAGGCAATACTTTTACAGCGATGTATGAAGTGATTGCAAGTTTCCTGAATGAAAAAGGCACAATGGTCTGTGAAAAACTTTGGACAGACACTGTAAGCACGACATACTATGCACAGACGGTCTCAAAAGACCTTGCGCGCGAGATGAGCTTTAATGTGGATTTGCCACCGGGCAATTATACCGCTATTATTCAATTCAGAGACAAAGAATCAGGACGCAGTTCAGAACAAAAACGAACTGTGGCGGTCAAAGACTTCAAGCGTAATGTACCGACAATTTCCTCGATTATGATTGTGCGAACGGAGTTTGATAGCACAGGCAAAGTGGAGTACTCACCAAATCTCTCATCTGTTGTAGCGCTCAATCCAAAGGAAGTAGGACCGCAGATTTACTATGAAATTTACAATGCGGAGACGCGCGATCTGGTTACGCTAAAATATGTCATTACACATCGCACACGACGAGAGCAAGTTGTGGATACTTACCACAGAACGCTGGTGCCAGCCGGCAAACAAACGCGCATCTTGGATACACTCAATAGTCAAAGCATTAGGGGTGGGGACTATGTGCTCAAGATTGGCATAGAAGAAAACAACACCATCATTGATGAGTCTGTCATCACGTTTTTTGCGCGCGTGCAAGGCGCCTCTTTCTTGATTCAAGATATTGACAAAGCCATCGAGCAGCTTGAGTATATCGCTACATGGGAAGAAATCTCGAAGATGCGTGAAGCCAAGACAGCGGACGAGAAAATCAGACTCTTTAATGAATTTTGGAAAAAGTACGATCCTTCGCCGGGCACGGAAGAAAACGAACTTCAGACGGAGTATTACTCACGCATAGAATATGCTAATCAAAATTTTGCAAGCTATGCAGAAGGCTGGCGAACAGATATGGGCAGGATTTTCATCAAGTACGGCATGCCTGACTTTATTGAGCGCCAGCCACCAATGATGAATCAGCGTCCGTACGAAATCTGGGAGTATCAGCAGCACAATTTGCGCCTTATCTTCGTCGATGTCTCTGGCTTTGGCAATTATCGCTTGCTACGCCCAGAGTGGGATGCACGAAATCGCATTCGCTAAGCGATAGCAGAGTTTGACGCTATTCAGAAACGCATTTCACGCATACTGCTGTCTGTTTCATCATTTTGGCTTTTGACTAACACAGAGCCAGTTTCAGTCCTTTGCAGTGGAGTTAGCTTCCGCATTATCCTTAAGTTTGCGGTAAAGTGTCGCAACGCCAATGCCCAAAAGTCGTGCAGCTTCTTCTTTGCTACCGCCTGTGGCTTCTAATGTGCGCGCAATCATCACTTCTTCAATTTCTTCGAGTGTGGTGCCAATACGAAATGAGACAACTTTTGTGCTGTCTTGTCCTGTAATGTAGTCGGGTAAGTGCTCTTTTTGAATCATATCGCCAGAGCAAAGCACAGCTGCACGCTCAATAACATTTTCAAGTTCACGCACATTGCCTCGCCATTGATGCCCTTCTAAAAGACGAGCAGCTTCGGGTGAAATGCCCTTAATGGATTTTGCGTTAAGCAGTGCATATTTTTCTAGGAAGTGTTGAGCCAGCGGAATAATATCGTCCTGACGCTGTCGAAGCGGCGGCAATTTTAGTTTAATGACATTAAGCCGGTAGTAGAGGTCTTCACGGAATCGACCTTGCTCAATCTCTTTATCAATATCTTTGTTTGTGGCGGCAATCACCCTGACATCGACTTTGAATGTTTCTTCACCGCCAAGGCGCTCGAACTCGCCATCTTGCAAAATGCGCAAGAGTTTGACTTGGAGCGGTGTGGGCATATCGGCAATTTCATCTAAAAAATGGTGCCACCATGAGCCAGTTCAAAGCGTCCTTTCTTTTGTCTTAGTGCGTTTGTAAAAGCGCCTTTTTCATAACCGAAGAGCTCGGACTCCAAAAGTGAATCGGGCAGTGCACCGCAGTTTACTTTAATGAAGGGCTTATCGCGCCGCCCGCTCATCTCGTGAATTGCACGCGCAATAACTTCTTTGCCCGTACCACTTTCGCCGAGAAGCAATACCGTTGCGCGCGAGGGTGCAACCTTCTCGACAGTGGCAAGTATTTCACGGAAAAGCGGACTAAAGCCCACAATGTTGTGTGGCAAATACTTTGCGCCAAGTTGCTGACGGAGTTTAGCATTTTCCATCAGCAGCAGACGGGTCTCAAGGGCACGCGAAACCAAGCGCCGAATGTCGCCCATGCGAAATGGCTTCTGAATGTAGTCGTAAGCGCCAAGTTTCATAGCCTCAACAGCGCTATCGACCGTGCCATAAGCGGTCATGACAATAACGACGATGTTCGGGTCATGCTTCTTGATGTCTTTGAGCAGCTTAACGCCGTCAGAATCGGGAATTTTGAGGTCTGTAATGACAAGGTCAAGGTCTTCCTCATGCATAATGCGAAGGGCTTCGCGAGCATTTTCAGCTGCATAAAGTTTGCGTTCATCCGGTTTTTGAAGCCCATCGCACAAGGCGTCGCGGGTATTTTTTTCGTCATCGACAATAAGAATTTTGATCATACTGAGTAAAGTTACAGAGCAAAGTTATGAAACGACCTCTGGAATTGTTTTTTCTGCAAGAGGCAAAAGCAAACGCACTATAGCACCGCGCGCATCTGTACGGTTTTTGATTTCAATATCGCCACGATGCGCCTGCATAATCTCACGCACAATATACAGTCCAAGTCCCGTACCGCCCGACTTAGTAGAATAAAATGGGGTAAAAATTTTCTCAAGCGTCTCCTCATCAAGTCCTTCGCCATTGTCGCACACCTCAATGACGGCTGAGGACTGCTCTTGATAGAGTGCAATGTCAATTTCGCACGGCACATCAGGACGAGCGGACTCCAAAGCATTCTGAAAGAGATTGACGAAGACGCGTGAAAACTGCCGCTCATCGATGTATGCAAAAAGTGAGGCAGCTGAGTCTGCATAGTGCCGTTTGAATGTGACTTGCTTGCGCATCAATGTAAAGTTTGCAGCGCTTTTTTCTATGATTTGTTCAAGCACATTGCTAATGTTCATCACTGCAAAGTCAGCCTTGTTAAGACGCGAGAGCGAGAGGTAGTTACTGACAATATCGTTGAGTTTTTCAATTTCCTCGCGCAGAATCATGAGCTGCTGCTGAATTTTTTGGCTAGCGTTTGTCAACAGTTCATCTTCAAGCAAATCAAGATTGAGTAGAAGCGAATTGAGCGGGTTGCGAACTTCATGTGCCACAGCCCCTGCAATTTTTGCCATCGCCGATAGACGCTCGGCATCAATAACTTGATCGCGCATTTGTCGAAGTTCAGAAGCATCACGCATGACGACAACAAAATGCGGCTCTTTCTCCGAAGTAGAGTCAATCGTGGAAACGGAGACTGAAACTGGCAAATGCCGCTCATCTTGGGTTTTGAGTGTAAGTTCTGCACCGAAGAGTTTACCTTTTTTTTCTGCTTCGCGCAGAATAGAGCGCAGATCACCTTCCTCCAGTGCAATTTTATCCAGACTTTTGCCAACAATCTGCGTTTGCTTATAGCCAAGCAGCTCTGTTGCAGCATTATTCCACAGCGTTACGCGCCGTTTTGAGTCAAGCAGCGTGATGGCGTCCGGTGAGTTTTCAATCAGCGAGGTGATAAAATTCTTTTGCTTTTCGAGTTTTTTGCGCGTGCGATAAAGTTCATCAGCAATTTCATCGGCAACCAGCATATCGGTGGTCTCCGATTTCATGAGTTCAATTTCATAGTTATATGCCATTTCAAGCATACATTCGTCAATAATTTGCGAGAGCCGAATAGCTGTAGGGGTCGTGTAGAGCGTCAGTGACGCAAGTTTTTGCAGCAAGACCTTCTTCATTGAAAGTAAAAGCCGAAGCCGCTCATCGATTCTTAGCTCGGAAAGAAAATCGCTCATGCGAACCAGATGCTTTTTGAGCTTGTCTGTAGTCTCATCAGCAAGGTCGTTGCATAAATCGGTAAGCGCAACTTTGAAGAAATCACGCAATTCCTTTTCCGTGAAGGTCTCAAGTGAAAAATTCATCTGATAAACCCCTGTGGGGTCGTTGAGCAGCAAGACCGCTTCACGAGCAAGGTCAGCAATAGACTCTTGAAGCACAGCAACTTCTTTGCGCATAGCCTCCGAAGATAGAGGGTTTGATCTCTAAAAGTTCGTCTAAAATTTTAATCCCTGCGCAGTCGACAGGTTCGGTTCAAAGCAAAATCAGCGATAGTTTGAATGAGGCGGTTATAGTCGTAGCCAGCTGCTTGAGCAGAGCGCGCAAGTCCAGCATCAGGTGAAATGTCAGGATTGGGATTGACATCAATTACGTAGAGTTTACCGTCGTTAGAGTAGCGAAAATCAATGCGTGCGTAATCACGGCAGCCCAAAGCGTTGAACGCGCGCAGGGCAAGTTGTTTGAGTTCAAGTTCAAGTTTGAGATCAATCGGTGCAGGACAAAGCGGTTGAGTTGCTTGATACTCGACACTGCTTTCTTCCCATTTGGCATTATAACTGACAATGCGTTGGTAGCCGTCAGGCAGCGTCGTGAAGCTAATCTCTGAGATGGGCAAGACCTTCGGTGCGAAAGGATGCCCAATAGTTTGCTCATAGTCCGAATCACCGAGTATTGCGACATTGAACTCTCGTCCGTCAATAAACTCTTCACATAATGCCGGCTGAGAAAACTTCTGCCAGATGGTCTCTACCTGTTTCTCTAACTGACTTTGTGTATAGACAACTGAATCATTCGAGATGCCAAGACTTGCATCTTCACATTCAGGTTTAACAAAAATTGGGAAAGTTAGCTCTGTCTCAATAGCAGTGCCGATGTCAAAGACTTGAAAGCGTGGTGTGGGAACACCGCGGCGCAAAAGAATTTTCTTGGTAAGGGATTTTTGCACACAAGTCTCAAGCGTCCGAGCTGATGAGCCTGTGTAAGGAATCTGTAGCAAATCCAGTGTGATAGGCACAAAGACTTCCGACTTCGAAAAGCCATATGCACCTTCGAAGAGATTGAAAGCCGCATCAGGCTTTAGGGCACGCAGGTGTTCGCCAAGCAAAATGACATCGCCCATAAACGGCAAAAGACTGACTTGATGATACTCTCGCAGGGCTTCTGCGACCCCCTGCGCAACTTGCAGCAAGCCAAGTTCAGACTTCAAATCGTGCGAGAGAGAATGTCTATCAGGAACACTGTTGTAGATGACAACAAAATGAGCCATAGCAAATTAAGTTAAACCCGCAAAGGCTTTAGTGATGAGTGAAAAGATACAAATTGATGAAAAAAACTATTTTGATGCAGCATAAGTAAAGGAGGTTGCATCAAAATGTAAAGCAAAACGATCTGCCCAGTCTGTTCAACCATGCACAGGAAGAGAAACACTTTGCACTGCAGTTACGGACAGAGGTAAGGTTGAGGACTTCACGACGTGCTGTTCAGAAGAACAGAGTAACACGCATACTCTATCTACATCTACTCAACATTCTTGCAATTCCAAAACAGCAAAGCAGCAAAAAAACTGAAAATGTATCTTTCGACAACTGATTTCATCATTGTAGCGGCTTACCTTTTCATCAGCGGTCTAATAGGTGTCATTTTCACGAAACGTGCCTCAGAGAACACCACAGAATTTTTTCTCTCAGGTAGAAAACTGCCGTGGTGGCTTGCAGGAACAGGCATGGTAGCGACAACCTTTGCAGCCGATACGCCGCTGGCGGTATCAGGTATCGTTGCAAGAAACGGTATTGCTGGCAATTGGATTTGGTGGTCCTTTGTGGCAGGCGGCATGCTCACAGTGTTTTTCTTTGCGCGGCTCTGGCGACGAGCGCAAGTGCTCACCGACCTTGAGTTTATCGAGCTGCGCTATAGTGGCAAGCCAGCGCTGTATCTGCGCAGTTTCAAGGCGGTCTATTTCGGGGTATTGATGAACGCTGTGATTATGGGCTGGGTAAATTTAGCAATGTATAAAATCGTTAAAATTCTTTTGCCAGAGTGGAATGCAGAACTGACAATCGTTGCAATTGCACTGCTAACGACACTGTATTCGGGCTTGGGCGGGTTATGGAGTGTCTCGATTACAGATGCGATTCAATTTGTGATTGCAATGTCGGGCAGTATTTGGTTAGCGATTGTAGCAATCAACCGTCCCGAAGTCACAAGCGGCGGTGGATTGTTACAACAGTTGCCGGATTGGATGTTTCAATTCTTGCCAACTTTAGTAGAAGAACCAACTGATAGCCAAGCAGGCGGCGCAATGGAATTGACAATTGGAGCATTTTTAGCTTTTACAGGTGTGCAATGGTGGGCATCATGGTATCCGGGTGCAGAACCGGGTGGCGGCGGCTACATTGCACAGCGAATGATGAGCGCTAAGGATGAAAAACACTCACTGTTTGCAACGCTGTGGTTTATCGTGGCTCATTACTGCATTCGCCCATGGCCCTGGATTTTGGTTGGCTTGGTCAGCGTCGTCATGTTTCCGCTTCTTCCGTTTTCAGAAAAAGAAAACGGGTTTGTCTATGTGATGCGTGATGTGCTGCCAAACGGAGCGAAAGGGTTGCTCTTTGCGGCGTTTCTTGCCGCTTATATGTCCACGCTCTCGACACATCTGAATTGGGGCGCAAGCTATATCCTAAACGATTTATACAAGCGCCTGCTCAAACCAAATGCAAGTGAAGTGCATTATGTTAGCGTAGCTCGCCTCTTCACGCTCGGCGTGATGATACTCTCGCTGCTACTAACGTTCTTTGTGCTCGAGAGCATCGCTGGGGCATGGGCATTCATTTTGGAATGTGGTGCAGGAACAGGTTTTGTCTTGATTTTGCGCTGGTTCTGGTGGCGACTCAATGCCTGGTCTGAAATTACATCCATGATTGTACCATTTCTAACTTATACAGTGCTCAAACTGACAGGCAGTGCACTCTTTCCGCAGTCACTTTTCATCATCACCAGCGTTACAATTGTTTTGACGCTACTTGTTACATTCCTTACAAAGCCCGAGAGCATGGAGCATCTTAAAGCCTTCTATGCCCGCACGCGTGTAGGTGGAATGCTTTGGAGGAAAGTCGCAAAAGAACTTCCTGAAGTCAAAGCCGATGAAAACTACTTCTCGCTCTTGGTGAATTGGTTTTTGGTGTGCTAATGGTTTATGCATTTCTCTTTGGTGTCGGTAAGTTAATTTTCGGACAGGTGCTCTATGGGCTCTTTCTCATCTCGGTGGGCATTATTGCTGCGCTGATTATCTACAACGATTTCAGTCGGCGCGGCTGGACAGGCTTGAGATAGATTTTAGAAAGCGTCGTATATTGCGGCTTTAAACAACTTGCACAATTATCGATACACTTAGACAACATAGTCGCCGAGCCAGCAGCGTGAGCACAAACGCGCCTACCGTAGATGTGATTATTCCGCACTTCAATGGCGTCGAGATTCTAGACAAGTGTCTGGCATCGTTAGAAAAAGTAACCTATCCTAACCTCTCTGTGATTATTGTCGACAACGGCACGGTCGATGAAAGTCTCAAACTTGCGTCTGAAAAATACAAGCGTATCAAGATTCTCAGCGCGGGTAAAAACTTAGGCTATGCGGGTGGGTGCAATTTTGGATTTCGGCGCACGCGTGGCAAATATGCCGTGTTTCTCAACAACGATACAGAGCAAGAACCTGATTGGCTGGAACGATTGGTTGAAGTCGCCGAAAAAGATGACCGTATTGCAGCTGTACAACCTAAATTGCTCTCAATGCAAGCACGGCAGCGTGGCGAAAAAGTCTTTGATTATGCAGGTGCTGCAGGCGGTATGCTTGATGCATTAGGATACCCTTATGCGCGCGGGCGCGTGTTTAATTCGGTTGAAGACGATAGGGGTCAATATGACACTGTTACAGAAATTTTCTGGGCGTCAGGTGCAGCGATGATGGTGCGCCGAAGCGTCGTAGAAGAACTCGGTGCATTTGATGACGATTTTTTCGCACACATGGAAGAAATTGACCTCTGTTGGCGAATGAAGTTGGCAGGCTATCGTGTGGTATGTGTCCCCGATGCCGTAGTCTATCACTACGGCGGCGCGACCTTAGCAGCAGGCAATCCGCGCAAAATCTACCTCAATCACCGAAATAACTTGATGATGATTGTAAAAAACGCATCACTTGGACGCCTGCTGTGGCTCTTGCCAGTACGGATAATTCTGGAACTAGCTGCGCTGCTGTACTACAGATTCTATGCAGGCGACTATGTGCGCTATGCGTGGCGTGCGCTGTGGTGGAATGTGCAAAACTTTACAAAAACGCTAGCAAAGCGCCGCAACATTCAAGCTATGAGACGACAAGCCGATAAAGACATTTTCAAAAACTCTGGAGGCTGTGTTGTGCTCAAAAAAGTGATATTTGGCTAGAACTCAACTTAACTGGTAGATGCTGAAACAAGTTCTCAAGTATTCGGTTTCTGTAGTTATTGCTGGCGTCTTCTTCTGGCTAGCGTTTAAAGATTTCACGCAACGCGATGTCGAAGAGCTCTGGCGCATGATTCTTGGCGCAAATTACCTCTGGCTTGCTGTAACAGTGGTCTTAATGGTAATCAGTCACCTAATCCGTGCATGGCGTTGGGGGGTCTTACTTTCGACCGTCAAAGAAAAAATGCGGCTAACAAATCTCTTTAATGCGACCATGATTGGTTATGCAGTCAATATGGCGTTGCCGCGCGTAGGGGAGGTGACTAAGTCGGTAAATTTGGCGCGTCAAGAAAAAGTAGATACAAAGAAAGTCCTTGCCTCTGTGGTAATCGAGCGCATCTTGGATACGTTGATGTTTGCGCTGCTGCTGGCGCTATCAGCCTTTATCTTCCGTGTAAAGATGAACCAGGTCTTCGGGGAAGTTCAACTTTGGGGCATGCATGTATCGTTTGAGATTGCTGCGTATTTGATTCTACTGGCTTCGCTTCTGTTGCTCGGCTTCTTTGCTGTGCTCTCGCTTTATCCCGAAAAGATTGCACAGCTTGCCGAGAAGTTTCTGGAAAAACGCTCAAAGAAATGGGCAGAGCGGATCTCAGAGGCGCTGAAATCTTTCATTGAAGGTACAGCCTCGCTGAAAAACCGCACGAAATATGCAGAAATCGTACTCTCTTCGCTCGTGATTTGGACGCTGTATCTCTTAGGGATGCTGTTCCCAATTTATGCGCTGTCATTGCATGAGCGTTATCAGCTTGGTGTGTTGGAAGCACTAACCACGCTAAGCATTTCTGGGTTTGGACAACTGATTACACCAGCAGGTGCAGGCACATATCAATATGCCTGTCAGACGACACTTGAAAAAATCTTTGATGTGGCACGCGTAGAAGCTTCAGGTTTTGCACTCATCACATTTGCATTGCAGACGCTCACCAATGCAGGCTTTGGCGCTGCGGCATTTTTCATGCAACTCAAGGATGAAACAAAAGATGTTGCACCAAGCACAATAGCTAGCGAAAAAATTGCTTCGTGAGCCAGAGAAAAGGTAATGACGCAGGTCATGACAGACGAAGATAAAGTTTGTATATTTCCAGACGCCCTTAATCTGCTCAGCAAAGCACGATAAACACCAATTTAGAACAGGAGTTGAAACGCAGATAGAAGATGCCAAATATCAAAACCAACGGATATAAAGCTAACGGCGAGACGCCGATACTCGACTACCGTGCGCTGCAACAGGCTTTGCAAGAAGAAGATGATAACACAGATTTATTCTATCGCTATTTGCGCGCGCTCTCCAAAGGCAAATGGATTGTTCTCATCATCTTTTCTACCTCTGTGCTCATTGGCTACCTTGTTGGCTACTCACAACCAGATATTTACGAGAGCGTAACGACCGCACTCATCAACAATTCTCGCTCCAACGCATCGGTGATCATCAGCCTTGATGTTACACAGCAACGAGGTGAATCAAATGTCGATGATATCGAAATTCTCAAAAGCCGAACCGTCTCAGAGGAAGTTGCCTACAAACTCTTACAGATTGTCTACAAAAATCCGAGTGCAAAGACAGATACCCTCGATATCATTCGCACAGTTGATGGTAAAATTGCAAGCGTCGATGAGATTGCGGCGCGAGTGCGTCAATCAATGTTTGTCATTCCAGCTAAGGCGCCGAGCAATATGGTTACGATAGGCTTTCGGGCACTTAATCCCTACGAGGCAGCGACCGTCTCACGAGCAATTACTGAGGTCTTTCAAGAGCGCAAGCGCAAGTCCGCTAACAATGCAGCACGCACATTGCGTCAATTTATTGAAGATCAACTGGCTCAGAAAAAGCGCCAGTTAGCCGAAAGTGAGCGCGCACTGCAAACGTATATGGAGCAAAACCGCATCGTAGCGCTCAATGAAGAAGCTAACCGAATGATTCAGCGGTACTCACAGGCGATCGCACAAATGGATGAAGCGACAGTGATGCTCAACGGTCTGAATGCCTCACTCAAAGCCTACAACGAAGAACTTGCTGCACTGCAGCCTAAACTCTCTAATTCTGCTGTTCAAGCTGCAATTGACCCCTATGCAAAACAGTTTCAAGCAGAAATTGCACGACTTGAGTTTGAGCGCGATCGAGCGCTTGCAGACCCGGGCACACAGTTCAACCTCAGCGCGCAAGAGCGTGTCAAGCAGTATGAAGACCAAATCGAAGCCTACAAAAAGAAATTGCAACAAGCCTATGACCGGCAAGTCAAACAGGGGTTAGCCAATACCAACAATACCGAGTACTTCCGCGAAATCTACAAAAAGAAGTTAGATACAGAATTGCAAATCGTAGCCGTGCAAACGCGGCTGAAAGCCTACAAAGAGCTTGCCGAAGAATATGACAAAGCCTTCCTCAAAACTCCGGGCAAGAACATTGAATTTGCACGTTTGCAACGCAATAACAAGACACTCGAGGAACTCTTTTCGCTACTTGAAAAGCGTTATCAAGAAGCTTTAATTGCCGAGGAGCAAATTCCAAGTGGCGTGGAAGTCATTGACTGGGCTATCCCAAACCCGCTGCCAGTTGGACCCAATCGGCGTAACAACATTTTGCTGGGCGCCGTGATTGGCTTGATTGCAGGCGTTGGGGTTGTACTTGTCTTACAATTCCTTGACCAGAGCATTCACACCCCTGAGCAAGCAGAAAAGCTCGGAATGCTGCTAACCACGATTCCAGTGATTGAAACCTATGATGAGACCGTACGCGATAAAGCTGGCACAAGTGTGAAGGTCATTGATGGACCAGAAGCAGAATACAAGAAAATTGCCTCACATTTGGTTACACACTTAGATCCCAAAAGCGCAGTGTCTGAAGCCTATCGCTCACTACGAACTGCAATTTTGTTTTCAAGTTCAGCGATGACAAAAGAAAATGGGAAAACAGGAAAGGTCTATGTTGTAACCAGTTCATCACCAAAAGAAGGTAAGTCGACAACGGTTGCAAACCTTGCAATTACGTTGGGACAAGGCGGACAAAAACATTGCTTATTGATGCTGACCTGCGTCGTCCTGTCGTGCACTCGGTCTTTGGCTACAACAAGGAGCCTGGAATCACAAACTATTTGGTAGGACGCAGCAAGATTGAAGATATAATACGCATAACAAACATTCCGAATCTGAGCATTATTACCTCAGGCACGATTCCACCGAATCCGTCAGAACTCATAGGCTCACCACGCATGCAAGAGTTCTTGGAAGAGATGAAAACAAAATATGATATGATTCTTTTTGACACACCGCCCGTAATGGCGGTTACAGATGCCCAAGTCATGTCTCAATATGCCGATGGTGTTATTGTCGTCTTGGCGGCAGGGCAAACTCAAATGGAACTAGCAAAGCGTACCAAACAGGCACTGCTAAAAGTCGATGCCCCAATTCTAGGGTATGTGCTCAACAATTTCGATGTAACAAAGTCTTATGGCTCATACTACAAGTATTACCGTTATTACAACTACTACTATGAGTCCAAGACTGCGCCTAAAAAGAAAAATTTCTTTGAGACTATCTCTGACCGATTAAGCGGCATTAAGTAAACGGAATTGTGGGAGTGAGTGCAAAGTCTACTTCTGCGAGCGTTGCAAGCGCTGCAAGAGCATTTCGCCAAGTCGTGCATTTGCAGTGATAAATCCTTTGCCATATATGGTGCGCGACCCAGAGTAGTCAAAACATTTACCGCCTGCTTCCTCAATGATGGGCATGAGTGCCGCAGCGTCCCAAGGGCTCATCTTTGGTTCGACCATAATATCGGCTTGACCGGCAGCAACAAGTGTATGCCCCCAGCAATCGCCCCACATGCGCACGAGTTTGACATTACGCTTGAGCGTATCCAAAACGTGTTTGCTACGAGACTCAATCAGATACGATTCACTGGACGTGAGCAGTGTCGCTTCAGAGAGCGAATCAACTTCGGAGACAGACAAGCGATGAACATTGCGATAGGCACCGTAGCCACGCTCAGCATAAACTGTCTCTGAAAGAGCAGGCAAATCAATGACGCCAAGTTGCATCTCTCCATCGACTTCAAGACCCAGCATCACGCCATAGAGCGGCACGCCATGAATAAATGACTTTGTGCCATCAATCGGGTCAATAATCCAGCGGCGTGCATTTTTGCTTGGCTTTTCACCAAACTCTTCGCCTAAAAATCCATCTTTGGGAAACTTAGAACGAATAATCGAGATGATTTTCTTTTCAGCATTACGGTCGGCTTCTGTAACAGGGGAAAGATCACGCTTGGTGAAGACTTTCAGCGTACGATTGCGAAAGTAATGAAGTGTAAGTTTGCCTGCAGCAGTTGCCGCCTCAAGCGCAAGTTCTAAATCGGTGGTCATGCGCGTCAATCAGAGAGTTAGTTTGAAGTGAGATACTTTTTGCAAAAGGCAAAGAGCTTCTGCTTATCGACAGCAACAGCTCCGACTTCCGTGCAGACGATGCCCGCTGCAAAGTTTGCAATGCGTGCAGCCAAGAAGATATCAAGCCCTGCAGCAAGTCCCATGGTGGCAACCGCAATAACCGTATCCCCAGCGCCAGAGACATCAGCAACTTCTAAGGCAACTGAAGGAATATGCACCGCTTCACCATTGTAGACCGTTGCCCCTTTTTCACTGCGCGTGAGTAAGACATAGTCAGATTTCAAACGCTGACGTAGCAGGGCACAGGCGCGAGATGTATCTTCATCTGTATTAGAGAACTTTTCGCCAAGTGCGTCCGAAGTCTCTTTTAGGTTGGGCTTGAAGAGCGTACAGCGTTGATAAGCAAAAAAGTTATCGCGTTTGGGATCAACAGCAATTGGGATGTGATGCTTTCGTGCTAGCGTCGTAACACGGCTAATGAGTGAGGGCGTGAGCACCCCTTTGTTGTAATCTTCAAAGATGATTGCATCAATCTCCTCAATGTGAGCTGCAAGACTATTAAAGAGGCTCTGTTCTATCTCGTCAGAAATAGGCTTGCGCAGTTCGGAATCAATACGCACGATATGATGATTTTGTGCAATGACACGCGTTTTACAGGTCGTGGGACGAGTGCTGTCGACAATTAAAAACTCAGGGGAGAAATCTTCTGCATTCATCTCCGAGATGAGCATCGAGCCATCGTCATCGCGTCCAATCACGCCAAAGAGCAAGGCTTGTGCGCCAAGCGCATGGATATTCATTGCTACATTTGCTGCACCGCCAAGCCGATACGAAATACTGCTCACATCAACCACAGGTACTGGAGCTTCTGGCGAAATGCGTGAAACGGAGCCAAAAATATATCGGTCAAGCATCACATCGCCAATCACCGCGATGCGCTGGCGTTCAAAAGAACGAAAAATCTCTTGAAGTTTTTTTGCATGCATAGAGAAAAATATAAGTTTCAAAAGCGCGCAAATATAGCATCAAAAGCATTGGAGTAAGAGAAAACTGCGTCAATTGTTTTATTGTGCAGGCTTCGGCATATTGCATGCTGTAACCTGCAAGCATACGAACGCTCTTGCAGCAAAAGTCTTGAAGAATCTTAAATCCACAAAGCATTGAAAAGCCTGATGAGCTGGATTGCGCAATGCGGCGCAATCGTGATAGTCTTTTCAAATGTTGCTATCGCGCAGCCCGAATCCTATAGCCACCCTGAACTGCGCTGGTGTACCATCGAGACCGAGCATTTTGCAATTCATTACCACGAAGGCGCAGAACGCTCTGCAAAAGTTGCCGCAAAAATTGCCGAGGAGATTTATACACCCATTACCTCACTGTACAATCACGACCCAGGCAAAGTCAGTATCATCATCAAAGACACGGACGACTACTCAAACGGCGGGGCATATTTTTTTGAAAACAAAATCGAGATTTGGGCGCCTGCATTAGAATTTAACTTGCGCGGGCAGCACAATTGGCTACGCAATGTCATCACACACGAATATACGCACATCGTTACACTCACCGCCGCACAAAAATTTGGTGCACAGATACCTGCGCTGTATCTGCAAGCCTTTGGCTATGAGCAAGTGCGCCGACCTGATATTCTTTATGGCTTCCCAAACATTTTGGTCTCCTATCCGATTGCAGGCATCAACGTGCCATTTTGGTTAGCGGAAGGTGTCGCACAGTATCAGCGCCCTGAACTACGCTATGAAAATTGGGATACACACCGCGATATGATTCTGCGCAGTCTGGCATTAGAAAAAAAACTCTTCGACCTCGATGAACTCTCAAATTTTGTCTCAAAGCGCAGTATCGATTTTGAATTTACCTACAACTCGGGCTTTGCACTCACACGCTTTCTTGCAGAACGGTACGGCGAAGAAAAACTCGAGACTCTATGCAAAAACTTTGCCTCACTTACAGCGCTCAATGTGCATGCTGTGCTGGAAACTACCTTTGGCAAACCCTCAACCGAACTCTACCGCGAGTGGCGAACGTATGTGGAACGAGACTACCAAGCGCGCATTGCCAGTGTGCTGCAAGACAAAGTTGAAGGCAAGCTAATTGAGACACAAGGCTACGCTAATCTCTATCCGATTTTTTCACCCGATGGTGCAAAACTCTACTACATCTCAAATCTCAACGCAGATTTCGGCGGGCATGCTATCATTGAGCGCTCGCTGCAACATGAGCCTGGAAAACTCTCACACGTGCCAACTGTTAGGGAACTCTTCCAACTGAGCCAGAGCCGCAAAAACGAAATGATCTGCAGGATGTGCGGCATGCAACTTGCAAGTAATAATGGTGATGTGCTACAAAGCGGCGTGGCATCGCGCCTCACACTTACAGCAGATGGCAAATACCTTTTCTATTCGCGCTACACAGGCACAAACTTTCAAGTTCAAAAGTATAATGACCTCTTTGCCTACGACCTCTCAAAGAAAGAAGAAATTCGGCTGACCTACCAAGCGCGCTTAGAAACACCCGCCTGTGCACCTGATGGAAAAACCTTTGTAGCGGTGCATCAGAAAGATGGCACACAAAACTTGGTAGAAGGGAATTTTGACCTGACCGCACAAGGCGATAGTGCAAAACTCTCACTGCGAGCGCTCACGCAGTTCAAACATGGAGAACAAGTTCAGTTGCCCATATACTCACCCGATGGCAAAAAAATCATTTTCGCCTTGGGCATCAAGAATACACGAAAGCTAATGAGCCTTAATCTTGAAACACAAAAGCTGGAGCAACTAACAGACTCAACGCTTGAAAGCGAAGGACTCGATGAGCGTGATCCAGCCTTATCACCCGACGGCAAATACCTTTACTTTGCAAGTAACCGCACCGGCATTTTCAACATCTACCGCAAAAACTTAGAGACTGAAGAGACTCAACAACTCACGAATGTGATTGGCGGAGCCTTTATGCCACAAGTGAATGCACAAGGTGATCTGGTCTATTCGCTCTTCACGGCAGATGGCTACAAAATCGCACTGATTAAAAATGCAGCAGCAATTGCGAATCCAAATGCAAAGTATGTGCGAGAGCAAAGTCCTGTAAAAACTGTTCATGCCATCAATGACTCTTCTGAGCTGGCTTCACAATCCAACTTTGCCTCATTGGAGCCGATAGCGTCAGTTCAGACTGATACGAGCGAGCGTGCAAAACAAAAACAACTAGCTGCGGCACTTGCAACTTACGACGACACCCAAACCCCTCACTTCGAGGTGCGCGAATACACTACGACATTTGGCAACTTTGCGATTTTACCTCTTTTGCGCTTTGATGCTTATGCACGCACGCAAGGCAGTTTTCTGCGCGATATGTGGCGCGCCGCAAAGTTCGGTGTCGCATTCAACTCCGCAGAACTGCTCGGACGGCTCAATTTCTTTGGCTCAATTGCAATTGCACCAGGCTCGAGCGTTGCTGGCGGCTCAACAGGACTTGCAGGATTGCTGGAACTTGAGCGCGATGCCTTTCTCTCGTTTGAATATACAGACCAAAGTATCATCCCTGCTTCATTCTTGCCGCGCCTGTCGTTGGACATCTATCACCAAACGCGCAATGTGCAAGATGGCGCACAAATCAAAATCGGTATTGATAGCGCAACAGCAAATGTCTTCTACACGCTCACACAGTTCGATCTCTCCTTGCGTTTTCGCTTGCCAATTGAGCATTGGATTTTTCGTGCAAGTCAGTTCCGTTTGACGTTTTCGTTCAGTCCGTATTCCTCAAAAGTAGGCTCGTTCTTCTGGCAACCGTTAGGGCAGACCTTACCAGCAAGCTCCGATACGTATTTCATTGGTCGCACACTCACCTTTGCTTGGGCAATGGACTTGCGTGCGCATACAGTGAATGCTGAAATCAATCCAATTGGATTCTATTCACGCCTTCATCTTGATTATGAAAACAGTAGCTTGCAAGATTCACTGGTCTTTAGCGAAGGTGCAGGACGGCTCATTCCGCAGTATCAAAATTTTTCATTCTTGCGCTTGACTGCAGACCTTAATTTTCACATGCCGCTACCGACATTTAGTCCAAAGTTTCGCCATACGCTGACCGTGCGTTCATACAGCGCGCTGAACTTTACACCGCGCGAAACCAATCTGTTCTTCAACAATTTCATTTCAGGTCTGCTCGGCATGCGCGGTTATGAATTTTTTGCCATTGGCGGAGACAAAGCCACATTCTTGCACTTTGAATACCGATTCCCCCTTGCCGAGCATATTAACTGGCAAGTTGCGCAATTCTACTTCGACAAAATTTATCTTTCCGCCTACTTTGACATTGGCACAGCGTGGTCACAAGGCGGCATTCCAAAACTTTCCGAGTGGCGGCGTGATGTCGGTGTTGAGTTGCGTTTGGAAGCGCCGTCTTTCTACCTCTTCCCAACGCGGCTCTTTGCAAGTGCAACCTATGGATTAGACCAATTTACCCAGCCCTTGCGCCAAGGCTTCTTTACCGCTGACGGTAGCAATTTCGTAACATACGGCGGACAGTGGATGTTTCACTTCGGAGTGCTCTTTGAGTTTGATTTTACTACCGATAACGCACGGCGCCGTGTGGCTGGTCTGGTGCGATAGTAAGTCAAAAGTGCCTTAGAAGCATGGCATAGCGCAACTCCGGACGCATATCAGGTACTTCGTCAGGATTGACTAAATCCCACTGCTCAAAGGCAAGAAAATAAAAGGTGCGACAGGCTTCAAAGGCATATTCTAGCCAAATTTCAGGCAAACTCCCAGCCATCTCTGCAGGCACACCAAGCGCTTCAACCCCGCAACGCTCAGCAATCATCATCGCACGGCACAAATGCGACTTACTGGTAACCAAATAGACTGTCTCACAGTTGAGACTATCAATCAAAAGTTTACTGTAGTAAAGATTGTCGATTGTGTTGGTCGATTGCGTCTCGAGAATCAGCCGCTTGTCGGGCATGCCTTGCTGAAGCAAGTATGTCTTCATCACTTGTGCTTCGCTGGTCTGCCCATCATCCAAGACACCACCACTGAGCACGAAATAGCTTACAAGTTTTGCCTCATAAAGTTCTCGGGCTTTCTCCATGCGCGCCATGAGTGTAGGAGAAGGTTTCCCATCTTCAAGTCGATTCCCTAATATCAAGGCAACTTCCAATTCAGGACGCTCAGCCTGTGCCCATTTTATCCAAGTGGCATTGATGAGCACGAGCATGCCGAGAAAGATGGAAAGAGCAAACATGGCAAGAAACATTAACAGATGCTCAAATGCTTTGCGTATCATATTCAAGCAAAAAATTTAAGCGCTTGGGAAAGATTAACTGATATTCGTAGAGTATAGCAATTGACAGTCAGACCTGCAAACGCTTTTGGCACAGGCAATGTTGTTTGGGTTGTATGACGCTCATACATTCAAATCAACATACTTGATTGATTTTTCGTTTGCATTTTTTGTGTCGCAAGCGTCTTTTGCGCTATCATTGGTGTCTGACTTACATCTTCACTGTCATAAAAAATTTGTCAAGACAATGAGCTCAGTAAGTTCTTCAGAAAAAGAATGGACGGTGATCTCACTGTTAAAAACGAGTGCAGATTTTCTCAAACAAAAAGGATTCAGCGATGCGCGCCTAACCGCAGAGTTGCTGCTTGCCGCTGTGCTTGGATTGCAACGCGTCGAACTGTACATGAACTTTGAGCAACCCCTCTCTCAAAAAGAGTTAGAGCAGTTTCGCACACTTTTTCGCCGCCGGCTATCGGGCGAACCAGTGCAATACATTCTCGGTCAAGAAGAATTTTTTGGCTTAAAGTTCGAAGTCAATCCTTCAGTGTTAATTCCGCGCCCAGAAACAGAGCTGTTGGTGGAGCAAGTAATTGATGATTTTGCAGCGAATGCACCATCGATTTTGGACATTGGCACAGGCAGCGGTGCAATTGCCGTTGCACTTGCTAAATCTCTACCGCAGGCAACACTCACGGCGATTGATATCAGTAACGATGCGCTGCAAGTGGCTCAACGCAATGCGGCACGCCATGATGTGCAAGCGCGCATTGAATTTCTATGCCTGGATGCACTGAGCCCTAATTTTGTGTCTTACTTTTCAAAGTCCTTTGATGTTATTGTCTCCAATCCGCCCTACATTCCACTTTCAGAGAAAGAAAGTCTTCAAAGAGAAGTGCGCGATTTCGAACCCTATCTTGCGCTTTTTACCAATTCAGGATTTGAGTTTTATGAAAAAATCACAAGCGATGCACGCTCACTTTTGCGTGCAGGCGGCAAACTTTACTTTGAACTGCACGCTGACGGCAAAGAAAAAGTCGGTGCGATCTTAGAGCAGGGCGGCTTTCAAAACATTAGCTTCAAGAATGATTATCAAGGCATCACACGCATTGCTATTGCTGAGCAGGTAGCATCAAACTAACGGCTCTGAAAGCTATCTCTATCAGATGTGCGTAGCCAAAATAGATATTTCCAGAGCGGCGCAGCATGTAGAGCTTGAATGACATCGCCATCTTTGAGCGCAGCTTCAACTTCGCTAGGAGAGAGCAAATGCACAACAATCTCTTCGGTATGCTCTAAGTTTTGAGCTTGCAATGGCTCGACCCCGAGCGCAAGAAATGTATGCGTTGTGTTGGTCTGAATCGACGGGTTTGCACAAAGCTGCATCCAAGGCTGCCACTTGCCACCACCGTAGCCGGTCTCTTCCAAAAGTTCACGCTGAGCAGCCTCAAGTGGTGATTCACCTTCATCGACAACGCCAGCAGGAATCTCGAAATACACTTTGCCAATGGCATACCGAAACTGACGGATTAGCACAAGGTTACCTTCCTTCGTAACCCCAATCACATTAACCCAAGTGGGATACTCCGAGACATAAAACTCTTCAATCACAGCGCCACTGGGCAGCTCAACTTTATCTTGACGCAGCATCAGCCACGGTGATTTCTGAAAAATGTACCTGGACTCAAGAGTCTTCCATGCTTTTGGATCGTTGGGATAGATGCGCGGCATTCAAATCGTCATTTGGTCGTCATTTGGTTAGGTGCAGCAAAGATAAACATTTTGCAGTGCCGAGGCTAATTTTTTTCCGCAGGCTTTCAAACTTGCCGATCGCATTGTATCTTTGCGCCGCGTATCAACTCAAGCATTTCTTAACCACATTCCTGAGCACATTTCAGTGAAACTCTTTTCACTGACATTCCGTATAGGACATACATCTAGTGCTAATGATAATTAGTCTCATTAAAAAAACAACTATAACTCAATCTAAATCAAACAGAAAGGATCGATATGCTCACTATCGGAGACAAGTTCCCCGCATTTGAACTCGATGCCGTCGTTTCACTTGAAAAAGGCAAAGAGTTCGCCAAAATTTCCTCAAACGATCACCGCAAGCAAGGCAAGTGGATGGTGATGTTCTTCTGGCCGAAGGACTTCACGTTTGTTTGCCCGACGGAAATTAAAGGGTTCAATGACCGCTACAGCGATTTCCGTGACAACGATGCGGTGCTCTATGGCGCAAGCACGGACACGGCGTTTGTGCATCTAGCGTGGCGCAAGAGTCACGAGGATTTGCGGGACTTGAAATTCCCAATGATTTCTGACCATGGCAAGCATCTTTCGCGGGCACTGGGTATTCTGTATGGTCCAGAAGAAGTCTGCTTGCGCGCAACATTCATCGTTGACCCTGAAGGCACAATTCAGTGGGTGAGTGTTAATAATCTCGATGTTGGACGCAATATCGACGAGACACTGCGTGTGCTTGAAGCTTTGCAGACAGGCGAACTTTGCCCTTGCAACTGGAAAGAGGGTGAAAAGACGCTCAAAGTTGAAGGTGGTTCGCTGGTCGAAGCTTAAGCCTTATGAGGTAAGGGCGACTGCGGTCGCCCTTGCTGCTTTTTTGACGATAACGCTTTTCAAAAAAATAAAACCATGGAAGAAACTCGTAAAGACTTTCTGGCTGATTTAGGCATTAGCGATGGTACCTTTGTTAGCCTTGACGCCTATGTGAAGGGCGATTACAAATACATTCGTGATTTGCGCATCAATTTGAAGAATGTGTTGGAGTCGCCGTCGCTGGGTGGAAAGAAGAATGCGTATTTGCTAGCGCTCGCTGTTGCCGTAAATGAGCGCAGCCTGCCACTGATTCTTGCTTTTACTGAACAGGCGCGTAAACATGGTGCAACCGACGCTGAAATTGCAGAAATGCACGCCATTGCTTCGCTGCTGGCGACGAACAATGTCTTCTACCGCTTCCGACATTTTTCTGAAAACAAAGCCTATGAGCAAATGCCAGCGGGTATTAAGATGACCATCATGGCACGACCTGTAACGCCAAAACTCTTCTTTGAACTGGTATCTCTGGCGGTCAGTGCGGTCAATGGCTGCGAAGTGTGCGTCAATAGCCACGAAAAGTCCGTGCGCGAGCAAGGCGGCTCGCAAGAAATGATTTTTGATGCGATTCGCTTAGCAGCAGTTGTGCGTGGCTTAGCGGTCAATATGCACGAAATTGAGCCGATTAGTGCGTCATGAACACATGCGATACTGCTAAAAGAGAATAAGAGGCGAGAACAACTCGCCTCTTGTTGTTCGAGTAAGTCTGTTGTCTGTTCCGCCTGCAAAGCCGTTTCAAATTCCCAAAACTTTTTTCAAATTGCGCTTGCGCCAAGGACTGGCGTTATGTCATGCATTTCTTTAACTCTTCGGAGAGCAGTTATGAAAACCATTCTTGTTCCTACCGATTTTTCAAAGCACTCTGACTGGGCAAGTCGTGCAGCACTTTCACTGGCTAAAAAAACTGGTGCAACAGTGCATCTTTTGTATGTTGTAGATGTGCCGCAGTATGCGTTTAGTGCTGCGCACGAAATGTGGAATATGGAAGAGCGGCAACGTTTGGCAGGTGAAGCCTACCAAAAACTTAAATCCATGGTGTCAGAACCGCCGTTTTCAGGCTTTTCAGTGCAGTTTGCTGTCGAGCAAGGTACACCATACGAAATGATTTGTGATTACGCAACTCAAAAATCTATTGATTTAATTGTGATGGGCTCGCATGGTGTTACAGGTCTTCGGAAAATTTTTATTGGCTCTACGACCGAAAAAGTGATTCATCAGGCGCCATGTCCTGTGCTAAGCATCAAGAACGAACATTTTCCAGCGGAACTGCGCAACATTGTTTTTGCCTCAAATTTTTATGGGGAAGTGTATGACGCCTTTGCTAATGCGCAGCGATTTGCGGAACGCTTTGGTGCGAAATTGCATCTTGTGCGTATCAATACGCAAGCGCGTTTTGAGACTACACGCTACACAAATAAAGTGTTCCAAGACTTTCTCGAGCAAGCAAAACCCAAAAATTACACGCTAAACATCTACAACGATGAAAGCGAAGAGACAGGCGTGCTAAATTTTGCCGAAGACATTGGAGCAGACTTAATCATCATGACAACGCACGAGCGTACGCGGCTAAGTGAGCTAATCAACCCCAGCATTGCAGAGAATGTGGCAGAGCGCAGTCCAGTACCAATCATGACAATTAAACTGCCTGCGCCTGCATTTAGATATGAGCTCAGTCGTGCCGATAGAACGTATTTGATGTGAGCCTTACTGTATTTGTGTATCAGGTGTAGCGCTCACATGCTCACTCACCTCAAAAGTAAAGAGCGAGAGCGCAAGTGCAACGCTAATAAGCAAGCAAATGCCACCAACCAAATACGGCGCATGGCTATCGAGCCCGTACAACAGACTGCCTGAAAGTGGTCCCATAATTCTGCCAAGTGCACCAATAGACTGTGCGACGCCTAAAATTTCGCCTTGCGCTTCTGACTTCGTATAAAGTGAAATCAAAGAAGTATTTAGAGGGGTAACTAATCCATTTCCAATAGCAAGCAAGGCTAAGGTGATTAAGCCAAATGAGAACAACATGCCTTCTGGCACGAAAGGAATGAGTGTAATGCCTGCGCACATGGTGGCTAACCCTGCAACCAATGCTTTACGCTCTCCAAACTTGCGTGAGACTTTGCCAATTAAGCTGCCTTGGACTACAACGGAGACAATACCCACAAATGCAAAGAGATAGCCAATGGCGCGGTCAGTTTGATTGTAATGCTCTTTCCACAGCAGGGGCACAGAGATTTGCAT
The DNA here is from genome assembly GCA_002763895.1 of [Chlorobium] sp. 445. Taxonomy (NCBI): domain Bacteria; kingdom Pseudomonadati; phylum Chlorobiota; class Chlorobiia; order Chlorobiales; family Chloroherpetonaceae; species [Chlorobium] sp. 445. Next base: position 29,441 of record NSLH01000015.1, on the reverse strand, counting down.
ATTGACGAATGCAAAGACAAAGCAAAAGCCAATGATCAGCAATCGGCTAATAGCGGGTTGCTGAAATGCCTTGATAAAGGTTCCTACTTGCAAGCCCGCAAAAGTAATACTGCCTGCCTTTTTTTCTTTGAGCGATTCAGGCAGCAGAAAATATGCCAGTACAAAGTCGAGCAAAGTGAGTGCGGCTGCCAGATAGCCAACCTGTTCAATGCCATAAGCGGACTTAATTGTGCCGCCGATTGGCGGTCCTAATACAAAGCCTAAGCCAAATGCGGCACCGAGAATACCGAGGGCTTTGGAGCGCTCTTCACGCGTGGTGATGTCAGTAATGTAGGCTTGTGTAACCCCAACATTTGCCGAGCCAATACCTGCTAAGATTCTCGAGAGCAATAGCAGCAGAATTGAATGCGACTGTGAGAAGATAAGGTATGAGACAACTGAAGTCAGCACGCTGATGAGGATAACAGGGCGTCGTCCGATTTTATCGCTAATGCTGCCCCAAATTGGTGCGGAAAAAAACTGCATTAAAGAGTAACTGCCCGCTACGATACCAATGAGGAGCGGAGACGCGCCGAGTTCACGCGCATAGTTTGGCAAGAGCGGCAAGACAATTCCAAAGCCGATAAGGTCAAGGAAAACCGTGAAGAAGAGAATGACAAATGGAGATGGTTTCATAAAAACAAATCTGCTACATGCGCCTTGCTGAGAGGCAAAAGTTTTGCTAAGATACAAAAAGTGTTAGTTTTCAATAAAGCACTCCGTATGATTCCAATCTAAATTATACCTCTTGAGGGTAGCTTAGACACTGATGAACTTTTTCAAATTCTTTTTCACTATCTGCTAAGACTATTACAACATCGTCTGCCTCTACTTGTGTAGAGCCGCCAGGACGAATATACTTTCCATTTCTTTTAATGAGAACAATGAATGCAGACTTTGGGAAATTCAAATCAACGATTCTTTTGTTGACGGCGTAGAAATCGGGATGAATTTTAAATTGTTTCATAAATGACTTTGGTAGGTCGGGGAGAGTGTTGTCATCTTCAGGTATAGATTGTCTTGGTTTGGGTGAAGTGACATTGAGCCACTTTGCTACAACAGGCAAAGTTGTGCCTTGAATAAGAACAGATGTTAATGAAATAAAGAAAACAATGTTAAAAATTATTTCGGCTTGCTCAGCACCTTCTATTAATGGATAAGTTGCAAATACAATAGGTACGGCACCACGTAAGCCTACCCACGAGATATAAAGTTTTGATTGAAAATCAAGTTTAGTAAAAATTAAAGTAAGAAACACACTTACAGGTCGTGCAACAATAATGAGGAATAGCGAAATAAGTAAACCAAGACCGATGTGTGGTACGATGTTTTTAGGAGAAACCAGTAGACCTAAAGTGAGAAATAAGATGATTTGCATCAGCCATGCTAAACCGTCATACATTTTCAGAATGGTATTCTTGTGTATTAGATTTTGATTGCCAAGATAAATTGCACAAATGTAGATTGCTAAGAAGCCATTGCCATTTAAGAAGTCTGTTACTGAAAACGTAATAAACATTAAAGCAATAACTAGAACAGAGTAAAGTCCCTCATAGTCAAGTTTAATTTCGTTGATGCTAAATTTGCTTAGCTTTGCAAAGGCAAAACCAGCAAGTCCGCCCAATATTATCTGTTGAAAAAATAACTTAGCAACAGAAATTGCATCTTGTGCCTCAGTAGTTACCAGACTCAAAAATGTGATGGTAAGGACATAAGCCATCGGATCATTACTTCCACTTTCCAATTCAAGAGTAGCTCTAAGATTACCTTTCAAGCAGAGATTTTTTGAACGTAAAATAGAGAAAACTGCTGCTGTATCTGTTGAGGAAACAATAGAGCCGAGAAGCATACTTTCATAAATGGTTAAATCTGTAACTAGCCAGACAAATATGCCAAGTACAATCGCTGTAAGCAAAACTCCTAATGTTGATAATAAGATGCCTTCTTTAAGAACTGGCTTTACAAAAGACCAGTTAGTATCCAACCCACCAGAGAATAGAATAAAGTTTAGAGAAAAAATGCCAATAAACTGAGCGATTTTGGGATCATCGAAATGAATGCCTATAACCCCATCTGAGCCTGCTAACATGCCAATTGCCAAAAACAGTACCAGTGTAGGAACACCAAATTTGTAAGATGTCTTTCCAATAATAACACTAATGAAGAGTAATATCGATCCAATTAGAATGATGTTTTCAATTGTTAATGTCATTACTACGGTGTATAAGTTTTATTTTTATAAATTTCTTATACTTGCCATAAATCGGCTTGCTATCTCATTTTTGAGCAAGATGCCATTAGTGTGGCGTCTTGAATTTTGCTATACTATCGGCACTGTCATGTTGCATAAATATAAATCAGAATCAGAGCGTTAAAATCTGGCTCATCGTTCCGTTTGGAGGCTCTGTGTGCAGTTCATTGTTCTCCTGGGGAGGTGAGCACGCCCATCATCTTAGAGTTCCAAGTTGGATCAGAACCCTGACGCTAAGCAATAGCTAAACGTCTTGACAAAACCATTCGATTACGCTATATTTGCACCCCTGCCTTGTTTTAGCAAGGGCGCCATTACGAAATTGGGCAAGTCCTATACAACGCTGGGCGACTCAACCATGTCAGGTCCGGAAGGAAGCAGCATCCAGTCTGCTCAAGCGTGTGATATAGTCCGCTTGCCCTTAATTTATTTTGATGCACTTTTGGTCTTGACTACTCAAGTTCTTTTAACTTACAAATTCATAGGAGAAACTGTATCATGCCAACAAAGCAAGACTTTTTGAAAGAAACGATTCAGCACTTGGACATCAAAAAGTATAATGTCGTGCCGATGGTTGAAGAGATGGAGAAAATGGCGTTTCAAGCGCGTAACCTTGCACGTGCCGCAAAAATCTACGATATGATGCTAGCCGATAAAGACTGTGCGATCATACTCACGCTAGCAGGCTCGCTCATCAGCGCAGGACTGAAACAGATCATCATTGATTTGGTTGAAAACCATATGGTAGATGCTATCGTCTCCACAGGTGCAAACATCATTGACCAAGATTTCTTCGAAGCACTCGGCTTTAAGCACTATATCGGTACGCCGTTTGTCGATGACAATGTCTTGCGAGAGCTGCACATTGATCGTATTTACGACACTTACATTGACGAAGATGAACTGCGCATCTGCGATGAGACAACGTCAAAAATTTTTGGATCACTGCCGCCAAAACCTTATTCTTCGCGTGATTGATGATCGAATTTGGTCGCTACCTTGAGCAACATCACCCGAATGCCAATTCCATTATTCTTGCCTGCTACCGCAAAGGCGTACCGATTTTTATTCCTGCCTTTAGCGATTGCTCGGCAGGGTTTGGGATTGTGCATCACCAGTGGAATAATCCTGAAGCACATGTATCGTTTGATTCAGGCAAAGACTTTTTGGAACTAACACGCATCAAACTCGAAAACCCAACGACAGGCATTTTTATGATTGGCGGCGGAGTACCAAAGAACTTCACACAGGATATTGTGGTTGCCGCAGAAGTGCTCGGCTACGAGAATGTCTCAATGCACAAGTATGCTGTTCAACTCACTGTGGCAGACGAGCGCGACGGTGCGCTCTCAGGCTCTACACTCAAAGAAGCCAGTTCTTGGGGCAAAGTTGATACGTCGTTTGAGCAGATGGTTTTTGGCGAAGCAACAGTTACATTCCCACTGGTGGCAGGCTATGCTTACCACAAAAAGAGTTGGACACAACGCAAAGGATTTCGCTTCAACGATATGCTGGCAACAAAGCCCGCTATCAAAAAGACCGAAGCCTTCGCATAATGTGCATAGAGTGCGAGAGTAGACTTTATGTAACGCTTAAACTTTCAGAAAGATGAAATTCTTCATTGACACGGCAAATTTGGACGAGATACGCCAAGCACAAAGTCTTGGCATTTTGGATGGGGTAACAACCAACCCAACGCTGATTGCAAAGGAAGTGAAACCGCTCACCTACGAGGCGTTTATGAACCATATCAAAGCCATCTGTGAGATTGTTGATGGACCCGTCAGCGCAGAAGTTACAACACTCAAAGCCGATGAGATGATTGCTGAAGGTGAAGGACTTGCTGCCATTCACGACAATGTGGTGATTAAGTGTCCACTCACGCTCGAGGGCATCAAAGCTATCAAGCATTTTTCTACGGTCGGTATCAAAACAAATGCGACACTGGTGTTTTCACCGAATCAAGCCCTGCTAGCCGCCAAAGCAGGTGCAACCTTCGTCAGCCCGTTTATCGGTCGCCTCGATGATGTCAGCACCGATGGCATCGCCTTGATTGAACAAATTGTGACGATCTTCCGCAATTACGAAATTCCGACCATGGTGCTTGCTGCCAGCATTCGCCACCCTGTGCATGTGATCAACTGCGCGTTATTAGGTGCAGATGTAGCCACAATCCCGTTCAAGGTGATTGAGCAACTAGTCAAGCATCCGCTCACCGATAGTGGCTTGCAAAAGTTTATGGATGATGCGAAAGCCCTGCGTGAGAAAGTCGTGATCTAAGCTTGTTCAAACCTTAAATTTGAAGTCAAAGATGAGCGCGCTCAAGTCATATGAAGAACTCAAAAAAATGGTGGAAGATATGGAAGAGGACTTCCGCAAATTTTATGAGAAAGGTGTGAAAGCGGCAGGCACACGCGTACGCAAGCACATGTCCGAGCTCAAACGAAAAGCTCAGGAAATTCGCAACGAAGTGCAAGCGATGAAACAAAGTGAAAGTTCAGAGAGCCCATCTGAATAAACAGCTTGAGCAACCGTGCGAGATCTTGCAAAAGGCTACTTTATCATGTAGCCTTTTTGTTTTTCTTGCCATGATCTTTAGAGCAAGGACGAAACGTGTATAAATGCTTCGGCATATTTACCGTATCATCGTCATTGAAGGTTACGCCTTCGTCAAGCAGCAACTGCTTCATGAGGTCAGGGTGTCCGAAATGATGTTTGCCTGTGAGTGCACCAAAGCGATTGACCACACGATGCGCGGGCACATCAGAACCAACTGCCGCACAGAGGGCATAACCGACCAGTCGCGCTGAGAGTTTTGTGCCAAGTGCCTCTGCAATTGCACCGTATGTGGTAACTTTGCCAGGTGGCACGCGCCGCACTAAGTCATAAACTTTTGTGTAGAAGTTCTGTGTTTGCGATTCTGACGCGCGTTTCGCCGATGGGCGTTTGGGCGCACGCAATGTCTGCATTTTTTTAACTGATGCTGTTGTCATGCAATCCTTAGCCGATGAATTGTTGCTTGCCAACGAGCGCTTCTATGATGCATTTAGCTCACTAAGCCTCGAGAAAATGCGCAAAATCTGGCATCCGACGCAATATGTCAAATGCTTGCATCCGGGCTGGCATATCCTTTCAGGCATTGACGATGTGATGGAAAGCTGGCGAATGATTTTTCGAAGCACAACTGCACTGCAATTTGAACTGGAAGGTGTCGAAGCTGTGGTGTTAGGGCGTGTTGGCATCGTTACGCTGCGCGAGCATCTGCTTGCAACAAACTATACCTCTGAGACGCCTGCACGCGCTGTCTTAGCGGCAACCAATGTCTTTGAATTCAGCGATGATGGATGGAAAATGATTCTGCATCAAGCAGGACCGACCGATAGCACACATAACCCCGATGAAGAACACGAAGATGATAGCCCCATATAACACCCGAGCTTGAAAAGGGGCTTGAAGTGATATGGGAGTGTTCGGCTAAATGACTGCGCGTATATTGACGCCTACCGTTACAAAATCAAGACTCGACACAAAAACGCCTAGCGCTGTGCGTGGTATTCATACTGAAATTTCAAAATCGCATCGTAAATCGCTTCAGCAACTTTCTGTTGTCCGGCTTCGGAAGTAAGAAATTTTTCGTTCTCTGCATGCGTGATGTAGCCCGTCTCCACCAAAATGCTGGGCATAGACGGTGTCCAGAGCACCATGAATCCTGCTTGTCTGACACCATTGTTCTGCAAGCCAGTGCGCGCTGCGATATTCTTGCTAACCAATTCAGCAAGTTTTTCTGACTGCTGCATGAACGCACTTTGCGCCATGGTAACCATAATCAAATTTTCATCGGTATAGTCTTTGTAGCGATTTTGATAGTTTGCTTCTTCAGCAATGACGGCATTTTCTCGCTGGGCGACCTTCAATGCAGCCTCGGTTTTGTGCAGACCTAGAAGATAGACTTCCGTACCTTCTGCTTTCTTATTGAGACTGGCATTGCAGTGCACGCTGACAAAAAGTTTAGCATTATTTTTATTTGCAATACGCCCACGTTCATCAAGCTCAACAAAGACATCGGTCTTGCGCGTATAGATAACTTTCACATCAGGCATATTTTTTCAATAAGTTTGCCGACCTTGAGCACAATGCCTAAAGTAACATTCTTTTCATAAGTGCCGCTGAAGCCAATTGCGCCCGGGTCTTTGCCGCCATGTCCGGCATCAAGACAAATGACGTCTAATTTCCATTTCTCACGCTCATGCTCCAGCTCACTTTTGATGCGCTCGACTTTTTCATTTTCCAAGATTTCCTCGACATTGACATCGCGCAAGATGAGCATCAGAAAATGATTCGAGCCACGCTCACGTGCAAATTCACTGGACTTGATTTTATAGCGCGCTGTATTTAACTCAAAAGTTAATTGCAGCGCCCCCGACTTCAATCGAATCGCTTGAATGCTTTTGAGAAAACTTGTCTTTGGAAATTTTTGTGTCAGTGCAGCGATATTGCCAGTGGATTTGACGAATGTAAGGTAAGCAATGCCATTGGCGTCAGGCGGAATAAATTCGTACTGCACATTAGGTTGTGTGGCAAAAATGCGAATAATGATGCCGTTGGCTTTTTCATCAACCGTGAGCATAGGAATGGTATATCGTGCATCTAAATCGGATTTTGTGGCAAGTGTGGTATCAGGCGGTGCTGGCGCAGCAGGCGAAACTTTAGCACTATCGATTTTCGTAGGCGCAGTGGCAAGCGGTTTGTTGGTTGTATCGGCAATCGGTTTGAAGACCATCGTGAGTTTGCGTGCTGTCGGGTCATAGCTTGCGCCAACGCCAAGCCATGCAGCAAGCCATGTGCCCACATGTTTCGGCATCAAGTAATGCTTGCCTTCGTGCAGCACAGGTGCAGCCGCAAGTTGAAGAGCTTCTTTGGGACTGCCATTGCGCCAGACAAGTGCAAAATGATTATCGGTGCGAAGCACACAAGAATCACGCTGAGCGGTGGCAACGGTCAGGGTTTGTGAAGTTTCCGCGAACGCAAAGCGCAAAGCGCTGCAAATATCAGCGATGGCAACCATATCCATGTTTCGGACGGTGTAGAACGGAACTTTGTCCATAGCTGTGCGACCATCGGAGAGCGTGAGGTCAAGTGTCAAGGCAGGTTGTGCTACAGCAGAGAGAGTTGCAAGCCACAGTGTTTGCAAATACGCAAAACCAAAAAGAGCAAATCGTTTCATCATTAACTTTCTAATTTTCGAAAAGAAAACCTTATCCAGAAAGACCAAGATGCGAGCCCTCGTTGGAATTGCGATGCTAATGTACGTGGTGAGCGATTTTTCAGAGCAACTGCTTTTGCTCATACGTCATCCAAATTTAGTTACAATTTCTTCGCTGAGCAACTCTCATCCTGAAACCGTGCGCATTAACGCTATTGGTGCAAAGTTCTATCAACTTGTAACAAGCATTCATACGAGTGCACAACTGCGCTCGCATAAAGCACAAGAAACTTCACTTTACACAGGCGTTGAGAAAGGACTGCTGGGCGGCAAAGGTATCTTCACAAAGCCCAATGCACTTGGCGCTGCTGCTTTCGAGATTTTGCTTGCAAAAGATGCACGGCGTGGCAAAATTCTCTGGTATGCTGATACGCTATTTTCAAACGCAAGAGGATTGCTGACATGGTCTATTCGTGAGGATGCGACATTCTACACACTGCGTGAGCTAAATGCGGATGCACGCTGTGAGGAGCGGCTCGAGCTTTTTCGTGATGGACGCGGAGAGTATGAGCGCTATGAAGGGCGTCGGCTTGTGCGCAAATTGCGATGGCGTCAGCACGGAGAGATTGAGTTGGAAGAGTAGTTAGGGCGTCATGCCGCCATGCTTTCCAGAAATTGATGCTTGAAGATTTTGAGGCTTTCTTCGACTGTCAGGAAATTAATCCCCAGTTCAGACTGCGCTTTGAGCGTAATCAAGCCAGATTGCAAGGGACGCACAGCAAGCTGGTTGAGGTCAGCGGTTTTGATAGGCACGATAAGTGAAGTATCGTAGCCAAATATCTCTGCAAGTTTCTTTGCAAAAGTGTAGCGCGACATGAAATCTGCGCCAGCGATGTGATAGACACCACGTTTGTCACGGCGCACCAGTTCATAAATCCCACGTGCTAAGTCGTCGGCTAATGTTGGATTGCCATACTGATCATCGACGATATTGATGCGCCGATTGTGCTTTAACTCTTGTGCAAGCCAGATGGCAAAATTTTTCTTGACCTTTGGTGCAATGCCATAGACAACATTGGTACGTACGATGAGCCAGTTGTCGCCTGATGTGCGCAAGGCGTTTTCTGCCGCTAATTTTTCGCGTCCATAATAATTGAGCGGATTGGGAAGCGCAGTTTCGTCGTAAGGTCCATTTTTGCCGTCGAAGATGTAATCGGTAGAAATTTGCACGACACGCGATTCAACAAGCCGAGCGGCAGCAATCAGATTTTCTACGGCAGTGACATTAGCTTTCCATGAGAGTTCTTTTTCGCGCTCACAACCATCGACATCAGTGAAAGCTGCAGCATTGATAATGTAATTCGGTGAAAAATTCCATATCAGGTCTTTGACAGCGCCACGATGCGTCAAATCAAGCGAGAGATAGCCGAAACTTGCAGAAGTGTTGTAAGCTGTAGGCTGACGGGCGCAGGCAAGCAAATCAAAATTGCGGTCCTGAGAGAAAACTTCGACGAGTTTTTGACCGACCAAGCCATTTGCGCCAGTAATGAGAACGCGCTTATACATTTAACACGACATTGACAATACATTTTTTTGAGTTTACGCATCGATTTGTGCAAAGATAGAAAGATTCATCGCAAAGCCTGTAGATGTGTTTAGCTTTCTACTTTTTCGGCTTCCAGCGCTGTTGCAAAACCGTCGATGGGCGAATTGCTATGCGGCACGGGTTCTGCGGTTTCTACCCACGCCGCAAGCGTGATATCGCCTGTGACATTAACCACCGTGCGGCTCATGTCCAAGATTCTATCTACGCCTAAAATCACACCGATGCCTTCAACAGGCACACCAATTTGCTGCAAGACCAGTACCACCAGTGGCAGCGAGCCACCGGGCACACCGGCAGTCCCAACGCCGGCTAAAATGGCAAGCATCACGACTAAAACTTGCTGACCCAGACTTAAATCAATGCCATAGAACTGCGCAAGGAAAAGCACCGTGATGCCTTCGTAGAGTGCGGTGCCATTTTGGTTTGCTGTCGAACCGATAGTGAGCACAAAGTTTGAAATATCGCGGTTGATGCCCAGATTTTCTACCGAGACGCGCATCGAGGTGGGCAGTGTAGCATTTGAAGAACTGGTCGAGAACGCGGTCAGCATGACTTCCACAATACCTTTGAAAAATTCAATTGGATTGCGCTTTGCACCAAGTTTGATGATGATGCCATAGGTAACGAACTGATGAAAGGCAAGTGCAAAGATGACCACGAACACATATTTGGCAAGGAGCGCAATAATTTGAAAGCCAAGTTGCGACGTGGCGGTAAAGATGAGCGCTGCAACACCAAAAGGTGCAAGCCGCATGGCAAGGTCAATAATTTTCATCACCACGTCGTTGATAGCTTGCAAGACCTTCAAAAGTGGCTCCATTCTAGCAGGGTCGCAGAGTGTCATAGCAATACCGAAAATCAACGCAAAGAACATGATCGCAATGAGTCCACCGCCACGATAATTCGGGTCAAGAAAAAAAGTGACTTCTACAAAAGGATTGCGTGGAATGAAATCCAGCAGCGTTTGCGTGAAGGTTTTGCTTTCGCTGGCACTGGTCAAAATCCCGCTCACGGTTTGATTATTTGAGAGCGTGCTCATCAGCAAATTGCGACTTTCTTCTGAAAGCCCCACGCCCGGCTGGAAGAGATTAACCAAGAGAATGCCAACGACAACACCTAGCGCTGTAATCACTACCGTAAAAAGCAAGGTCTTGATGCCGACACGACCGATTTTTTTGACATCACCTAAATCTGCAACCCCAAGCACCAGTGCAGAAAAAATCAGCGGTACAATAATCATAAAAATGAGACGCAAAAAAATCTGACCAATAGGATAGGCAACTTCTTTTGCAATCCACTTGACGGTCTCATCGTTTGGAAAGAAGATATTGACAAGTAGACCAGCCACTAACCCTGCTGATAAGCCAATGAAAATTTGTGTATGCAGCGCAAGTCCTTTACGCGCTCCTTGATGCAGTGATGCCGACATGGTGCTTTTAATCTGCCCGCGTCAAAGCGGTGTTGTTTGCCAAATGATTTTTTCTGACACGAATTTGAAGTATAACACTTTTGCTCAAAAAGTTTAATGCAGCTCAAATCGCTTATCAGGAGTAACTTCTGCAACATAGCTTTGCTCGAATCTTTCACTGTGTGCTGGATGCAATTTCCTCTCTAGCTAAAACTTTTGCATTTTGTGCGGCGATGAACACATAATACCATGCCTAAACTTCTTGAGGTAGAATCGCTTCGCACATACTTTCAGACGGATGACGGGCTGGCAAAAGCTGTCGATGATGTAAGTTACAGTGTCGATAAAAACGAGACACTGGGCTTAGTGGGTGAGTCGGGCTGCGGCAAATCGGTTAGCGCACTCTCGATTATGCGACTTGTGCCCACACCGCCGGGCGTGATAGCAGGCGGTGAGATTCGCTTCAATGGCAAAAATTTATTAGCACTCTCGGACGAAGAGATGCGCAAGATACGCGGCAATCGTCTCTCTATGATCTTTCAAGAGCCGATGACATCGCTCAATCCTGTCTTTACATGTGGCGAGCAGATTGCTGAAGTCGTGCAATTGCACCAAAAGCTTTCTGCAAAAGATGCACGCGACAAAGCCATAGAGATGCTGAAACGTGTGGGTATTCCTGCGCCTGAACAACGCGCGCGTGAATATCCGCACCAACTCTCGGGCGGCATGCGCCAGCGTGTCATGATTGCAATTGCGCTCTCGTGCAACCCAGAATTGCTCATCGCAGATGAACCGACTACTGCACTCGATGTAACTGTTCAAGCACAAATCTTGGAACTCATTGCAGACCTGCAAGATAAGCTGGCAATGGGCGTCATTATGATCACGCACGACTTAGGAGTGATTGCAGAAGTCAGTGATAAAGTGGCAGTGATGTATGCCTCAAAAATTGTGGAGTATGGCTCGGTAGAGCACATTTTTGAAAATCCGCTGCATCCTTACACACAAGGCTTGTTCAAGTCAATTCCGCGTTTAGGCGCGCGCCAAGAGCGACTGCATGTGATTGAAGGCACCGTGCCGCCCGCAACAGATTTTCCAAAAGGCTGTCACTTCTGGATGCGCTGTCCGTTTGCTACAGAGGAGTGTCGCAACGAAAAGCCCTCGCTGGTCGAATATGAGCCCGCACACTTTGCTGCCTGCTGGCATACACAGCGCTTAACTGCCTGAGTGTTAAGTGTAACTTGACAAGTGAGAGGATAACTTACACTTAAGATTTATCACGAAAGCGAATGTGAAAAATTGCCCCCGCCTCTGAAAGTGCTTCAAGCCTGCCGTGAAGTTGTTCGGTGAGCATCTTCACCAAGCGCAAGCCTAAGGTTTTCGGAGCCTCAATAGATTGAGTGTGGTCTAATCCGATGCCATTATCACGCACCGTCAGGGTGATTTCGCCATCGCTGCTTTGGTGTGTGTAGATAGAGATTTTTTGAAGTGCGTCTGCAGAATGCCATGATTCAGGGAAAGCATATTTGAGGCTATTGGTTACCAATTCGGTAACAATTAACCCAGCAGGCACGGCAGAATCAATGCTCAAATCTAAACGCTCATTGCTCGGTTGCACTTCAATCACAGCAGATGTGCTGTAAGACTCCGCAAGTACGCTAGCCAGATTGTGCAGATACTCAGCAAAGTTCACTTTCGAGGAAGTTGGGGTGTGGCATAATTGCTCGTAGAGCAACGCAAGAGACTTGACGCGGTTTTGACTTTCTCGGAAAATCTCTCTGGCTTGTGCATCGTGCACTTTGAGCGATTGCAGATAAAGCAAACTTGAGACGACCTGCAAATCATTGCTGACCTGATGATAAATGTCTGCAAGCACACTTGCTTTTTCAGTTAGCGATTGCTTGAGCAAGTTTTCTGCTTGCTTATGTGCCGTCAGGTCTTGCACAAAAATCAAAATACAGAGCTCTTGAGCTAACTGAACCGGCTGCAGCGTTAGCGCTACATTTTTCACTTCACCACTTTTGGTGTGAAAATCTGCTTCAAAATTCAAACGCTTAAGCGTGTCAGCCTCAGGCGGCAATGAAACGACAGCGCGAAGATGTTCAGCACTAAGACCAATGCCCAACGCATCTATAGGTTTTCCCAAAGTATCTTCACAAGCCATACCAGAAAGTGTCGTAAAAGCCGGATTGACATTAAGCGTGTAGCCATTGTCGGCACGGCAAAGCACAAGAGCAAATGGGCTAAGTCGGAAAAGCTTCCATAAATCATCTTGGCTTCGCTGCAACGCATCTTCAAGATGTGCGCGTGCTTGTGTTTCTTCTTGCAATTTTTGAGTGAGCTCGGAAAGCTCGTGTGTGCGTTCAGTAAGGCGAGCATCAAAATCGTTTTTAGCAGTGTGCAACTGCTGCTCAAGCTGTGCATACGCTGTAGCATCACTCACGTTAAGAAGAATCGCACCAACGCTTTCATTGCGCAAGAGATTGTGGCTAGCCATTTCCACATGAATTGGCTGACCATCTTTGCGCACCATGCGCACTTTCATTGGTGGTATAGCGTCTGGGGCTGCAACTTGTTGTGCAAAGAATGCTTCGGCTATGGCTCTATCGTCAGCAAACACAAACTCAAAAACTGACCTGCCAACAAGTTCGCTACGCAAGTAACCAAGGAGACGCTCTGCGGCAGAAGAAAGCGCCTCAGTAATGATGGCATCTGCATCTAAAAGCAAAATAAGGCTGCTTGAGTGCTCGAGCAGTTCTCGAGAACGCTTTGCATGCAACTGCAAGTCGTTGTACCAGAGCTGAAGTTCCTCGTGTGCTTTTGTGCGTTCTGCAATAGTGAGTTCTTGCTCTGCGAGTGTTTTTTCAAGGAGTCGGAGTGGCGCTGTTCGTCTTTTAGTGCGGACTCTGTGGCATTGAGTCGGCTTTGCAGGTCTGTCAGGGTTTGCTGCAAGCTAAGTAGATGTTCCTCGTGTGCTTTTGTGCGTTCTGCAATAGTGAGTTCTTGCTCTGCGAGTGTTTTTTCAAGGAGTCGGAGTGGCGCTGTTCGTCTTTTTAGTGCGGACTCTGTGGCATTGAGTCGGCTTTGCAGGTCTGTCAGGGTTTGCTGCAGCGTGCTGATTTTGTCAATGTATTGATTTTGCAAGGTCGTCTGTCGCAGGGCTTGATGTATTGCGATGTGCAGACGTGGCTCTGAAAGATGTTCAAGCAAGATGTAGCCCAGTGCGCCTTGCCTAACAAGTTCTATCGCTTCGGCTTCGCGTTCTTCGCTGACAAGCAGCAGCAGGGGCTTATTGGACCAATCGCTGGGTATGGCAGGTGTGAGCTCATTGAGTGAGGCAAAAAGTAAGTCAGGGGTATGAACGGGGCTAAGCGTGTTATACGGAAAGGGCACCAGCTTTACCTCGTTTAATTTCAGTAGCATTTTTTCTACTCTCAAGCGCAGTGCCAGAGGTTCTATCCACAGCACGACATTGCATAGAGGTGTTTGTGCAGTACTAGATGGCATTGGCTGGTCGCTGTTGAGCTGTCTGATAAACTCAGCGAGCTGTCCTTCTTCGCCTTTTGCAAAGAAAGCGGTTGCGCCAGCAGCTAGACATTCTTCTGCACCTGTACCACGTTTTTCGCCCACAATCACGAAAGGCGCTTTCAGATTAGCATCTTGTGCCAGTTGCAAGGCAGCAAGACCATCGAGTTCGGGGAAAAGACAAAGATTGACGACTAAGTCAGGAGGCTCTGAGGCAAGTGCCTCTAAGAACGCATCACGTGTGCGCACTTCTTTTGCGACAATTGATCGACCTGTGGCTTGCCAGACCTGCGTGAGGTCGCTGCGCTCTGAAGCAGATGTGTTGAGCACTAAAATGCGCACGTCCTGCATAATTACTTGGGTCATTTCTGAAAATATACAATGCTTTGGAGCAATTGCTTTTCGGATGTGAAGGAAGCCATGTAAAAAGGGCTAAAACATAGCGTTATGCAAGGACGGAGTTTGCTCGACTGAAGGCGCTTGTCCTGCTGCTCAAATTCCGCCGCACACAGACACCAGCTTTTTATTTTTCACGATTTTTTCTAAATACAGAAAATGTAGGAAAATCAACGAGCCCGCAGCGTGAAACACTAACCTTGACAAAGCAGCAAAACTATGGAAAACAGTCTTATCAATCCGAACTTCAAGACCCTGCCCGAAATGTTTGAGGGCGTGTTTGCTCATTACAAAGGGCGACGCGATCGGTACGCCTTACTGCGCAAAGTTGATGGGCGATATCAAGGCATTTTGCATGATGAACTCAAAGATCAGGTAGAAGCATTTGCAGCGTATTTGCACAGCATCGGTGTTCGTAAAGGCGATCGAGTCAGCATTCTTTCGGAAAATCGTCCTGCATGGGTTGTCGCTGATATGGCAATTCTCAAACTAGGTGCGATTGATGTGCCGTTGTATCCGACATTGCCGCCGAATCAAATTGCCTACATTCTGCAAAATTCAGAAGCGAAAGCTATTGTGGTCTCTACGGGTTTGCAACTCAACAAAATTCGCAAAATCAAAAAAGATGTCCCTTCGCTCTCGCATGTGATCTCAATGACAGCAATTGAATCAAAAGAGCCTGATGAGATTGAACTCGAAGAAGCACAGCGTATTGGAAAAGCCTTTGCTGAAAAAATGCCCGACTGGTCTAAACACTTGGAAAAGATTGATGAGCATGATGTGGCAACGCTGATTTACACCAGCGGTACAACAGGCTTGCCAAAGGGGGTGATGCTGACCCATCGAAACATTTGTGAAAACATCAAGTCCAGTGTCTCATGTTTGCCGATTGATAGTAGCGATCGTGCCTTATCGTTCTTACCGCTTTGTCATTCCTATGAACGCACGGCGGGCTACTATGTGATGTTTGCGTGTGGAGCAGAAATCTACTATGCGGAAAGCATTGAGACGGTCAGTCTCAACATTACGGAAGCAAAGCCTACGATTGTGATAACGGTGCCGCGTTTGTTTGAGCGCATCAAGTCGACACTCTACAAAAATTTAGATGCCGGTCCAGCTTCACGCAAGAAGATTTTCCTCTGGGCAATTGATGTAGGGCAAAAGTTTGCCAAAGCTAAGCGTGAAGGTAAAGTCTCACCGCTGCTGGCGCTGCAACGCGCAATTGCTGACAAACTTGTCTTTAGCAAAGTCCGAGAAAAATTTGGCGGGCGTATTCGTTATTTCGTCTCGGGGGGTGCCGCCTTGCCTAAAGAAACAGGAGAATTCTTTGAAGCAATTGGCATTACGATTCTTGAAGGATATGGCTTGACCGAAACCTCACCTGTAACGCATGTGAACCGAATCGAGAAAATCAAGTTCGGCAAAGTTGGACCGCCAATCAAAAATGTGGAGCAAAAAATTGCGCCGGATGGGGAGATTCTGTTGCGTGGTCCGAACATCATGAAAGGCTACTGGCGTGATGAAGCCGCTACGCGCGAAGCCATTGAGCCTGACGGTTGGTTTCACACGGGCGACATTGGGGAAATCGATGAAGATGGCTACCTGAAAATTACGGACCGCAAAAAGCATATCATTGTCAATTCAGGTGGAAAGAACATTGCGCCGCTGCCGATTGAGAACATGATTCAAAATAGCCCGTTTGTCGACCAAGTCGTGGTGTTAGGTGAAAAGCGCCCATTTCTAACGGCGGTCATCGTGCCAAACTTTGATGCCGTGCGTGCGTTTGCTGAGAAAAACCAAATCCCATTTGAATCGAACAAAGATTTGTTGCAAAAGCAAGAAGTAAAGAAAATCTTTGATGAGCACCTCAAAAAATTTCACGCGAACTTGCAAGTCATGAAAAAGTGCGGCGCTTCATTCTGGCACCTGAACCCTTTACGATTGAAGCCGGCGAGATGACCCCAACATTGAAAGTCAAGCGTAAAATCGTCGAAGAAAAGTTCAAAAACGAGTTGGAAGAAATCTACAAGAGCGTGGTCTACGAAACGGAGTGAGCGTGAACACATCAAAAGTCGCCCGTGCAGACGACTTTTGATGTGCGTCAATCAGTACCAATTAAGCGAGTTTGCGTGCTAGCTCATAGCGCTCGCTAACATTCTCCCAATTGATGAGAGAAAAGAGCGCATTGACATAATCGGCACGCTTGTTTTGGTATTTGAGGTAGTAGGCATGCTCCCAGACATCAATTACAAGAAGCGGCACGGCGCCCCATGTTGTCAGGTCTTGATGTTTTTCGCACTGTAAAATAGTCAGGCGTTTTGCAAAAGGCTGATAAGCCAAGACGCCCCAGCCTGAGGCTTCAACTGAAATGGAAGCATTGGCAAGTTGCGCTTTGAACTTGTCGTAGTTGCCAAAATCGCTAGCAATGGCTTTTTCTAGATCCCCTTTGGGTTTGCCGCTCTTTGCAGGTGAAGTAAGGTTTGTCCAATAGATGCTGTGCAAGATATGTCCAGAGCCATGAAATGCCAGTTCGCGCGACCAATGCTTGACAAGAGAAAAATCGCCGGCCTCACGTGCTTTTTGCAGTTCAGTCTCGGCTTTGTTTGCGCCAGCAACATAAGCTGCATGATGTTTATCGTGATGTAGCTCTACAGTGGCTTTGTCAATAACAGGCTCAAGTGCATCTTTAGCATAAGGCAAGTCGGGCAAGACATATTTTCCACTGCCATCGACAATTTGTTCATAGAGGTAAAGAGCATGCAAGGCGGGTGCAGCATCGGCACGAAGCACAGGTAAGCCTGCAAGCACAGCACCAGCTGAAGCTAAAGAAGCAGTTTTCAAAAAATCACGGCGAGAGGATGAACGAGACATACAGAGTAAGCTGTTAGGTTAAGAAATTGTTAGAATTTGTCGCAAACCAGAAAATCTACAAGACTAAAATTTAACTTCAAGCTACTTTGTTCCACAAAACAGGAGACAAAATTGATTTTGCTGCGCCGTGTCCAGTGGTGAAAATAGCTGAGCAATTATGGGCAAGAAAATTGATAGCGCTCTGCGCCGTGAATAAAGTAGAAGGATTCCATTTTTTCAGAGGGAAAGTGCATAATCTGAACGATATTTTTTGATCATCAAAGACATCAAAGAGAAGGGTGTTCTTGATAGAAAGATGTTGCATCGGCTGGGGACTTGAGAATTGCAGTTGATACCACCACATATCTTTATCAATGCCACTGGAGAGTAGAGTCGGGCGAATGACACTGCCATTATTGTGGAGTTCAAAGTGCTGATTGAAGTATAAAAGATAAAGTGAATCGCAGAGCGGCGTTGCAGAAAGTTTGAAGTCTGTAAGATTGAAGCGGCGTTGAAGCGCAAGCTCCAAGTCATCTGTAAAGAACCGTACATTCATAACAGCGATATTTTGCTCAACGGCAATTTTGGTGTAACTCACATGAAAATTGTGCACTGGGCACGGAAGCAAAAAGAAAAACAAAAAGATAACAAGACGCATGTTCATCGTTTGAAGGGTATGTAGTAAAATACTTCGGTTTCATCAATGCCAAATTCTCGGCGAGTTTTACGAAGGCGCAAGCGACCGTCTTCAAGCTCAAAATCTAATGTGAGTGCCAGATGCTCGGGTTTACTGATTTTCTGATAGTATTCAACATGGAGCCAAGTTGGGCGTGAATACCATTTGACCACTTCTAAGTGCTCGGGGGAGTGCTCCAAGAGCGAAAGTGGCAAGCGTAGCTCTTGGCGAAACATCGTGCCATCTTTGAGTTTAATGGAGTCAATCATAATGATGGTATCACGTTGTAAAGATTCTTTGAGACGAAGGTAGATAGGAGCCCCCGTATGATGACGGTAAGCGGGTTCTAACTGCCACTCGCCCAAGATGCCATCTGGTGCGCGTTGCAAAACTGCGCCAAATGAAAGCGCAAGAAGCAGAAGGCACATAAAAATCTTCATGAAGCGATGTACGATGCGAATCACGGTTAGATTCGGCAAAATTTTTTAAAGTGTTGATGCGCCGAGCTTATGACACGTAGCTAAAAGTTAGCCAAAAGAGAAAGCAAAAACGCATCAACAAAAAGGAACAACAATGCAGAATGAAAAACTCTCTGTACTCTTTGTCGATGATGACCCTAGCATTTTAGAGTCGCTCAAAGAACTGTTCGGCAGAAAATACAAGGTCTTCACGGCAACAAGTGGCGAGGAAGCGCTGGAAATTGTAAGGAATCAAAGTATTGCGATTGTGATGAGCGACCAGCGTATGCCGGGCATGAAAGGGGTAGAAGTGTTACGTGCTGTACGGGAACTTTCTCCGCGCACCATGAGAATTCTGCTCACAGGCTTTGCGGATGTTGATTCCATTTTAGACTCGGTCAATGTCGGAGAAGTCTTTCGCTATGTGAGAAAACCGTGGGATGTGGAGAATCTCACCGCGATTTTGTCTCTTGCAGAAAATACCTATTTGAGTAAAGAAAGAATTACAGAAGTGCTAAGTAAAACGCCACCAAAACCACGTGAAGCTATGCCAAAACGTCTGTTCTTGCCGCCAACTGTACTGCAAGAGCTTCGAAAAAAGCAAGATGCAGAAGAACGTTTTTTCAAAAGGTAAATGAGCGCTTAAAGCAAGGCATTCCACCCGAGAAACTCTTAGAAGGGAAGTCAGGCAAAGCGACGTTGCTCGTGGTTGATGATGAACCCTCTGTACTGAACTCACTTGCGGAACTGTTGGGCGATCGCTATGAAGTTTTGACCAGCCGGAGTGCAGATGAGGCTATGAAACTCTTAGAAGCCAATGTCTTGATTGCAGCACTAATTAGCGACCAGCGCATGCCCAGCAAAACAGGCACAGACTTTTTGATTGAAGTGAGCCACATTGCGCCGCTTATTCCAAAAATTCTTATCACTGCTTACACGGATGTAGAAGATGTGGTACGCCTTATCAACGAAGGGCAAATTCATCGTTACATTCAGAAACCTTGGGATTCACGCAAACTCAAGGCTACAATTGCAGAGGCAGTAGAACTCTACAAAGAAAGATTGGTGACATATCTTGCTGAACGAGAACAGTTTGGCCGTATGCTATTTAACCAAGAGTCAGAGGCGCAGAGCACCGTGAGCCAAAACAACGAAGGACATCCAGAGCAGAATCAAGCTAATAATCAAGCTAATACAGAACTTGCAAATAAACTTAGAATGCTAGGCGAAGTGCGCAAGAAAAAATTGTAAAGATGGCAAATGCGCTGTCTGTAGCTTACAACTCAAGATGCTCGAGTTATGCAGACTTCATTATCTCAAAACAAAATATACATCGGTGACACAAGGGGCATTCAGCTTATGCGATATGGCGAATTAATTGTCTATGCGATTATCTTCTTTTGCCTTGTTGCGTCAGCCTTTGTGATTAGCATTTTGCTATCTCGGCAAAGTCAGCAAGATGCACAACAAATTTTTTGTGCCACGCAGCAGCAGAAAAGCTGGGTCAGCGTTGTCGAGCATCTCGAGAAAGCTAACTACGAACTTTATATGGAAGGTAAAGATGTAATTAGGCGGCTTGAGCAAGCTGTGCAAGCCACGCACAGATTCGTCCGATATACAAATGCACTAAGTGTTGGAGATACGCTGGAAATCGATGGCAAAACATTGCAAATTGAAGCTGTAACTGACCCGGCGTTGAAAGAAATACTTGAAGAGATTCAAAAAGAGTGGCAAACCGTTGAGAAAAACTTCAATACATTTGCTGCGGCAATTGAAGCAGGAAAATTAGATACCATGCTCTTTGTCAAAGTATCCGATCCAATTTTAATGCATCTCAAAAATAAAATTGCAGAGTATAACCGAAACTTTATTGTAACCTTAGGTTTTTTGTCTGAAGACAGAATTAATATTTTGCAAAGATTTCAAATTGGTGCGCTACTTTTAAGTTTTCTGGTGTTTTTAGCGATGGTGTTTCGACTTTCAGTGTCGCTGCGAGCGCAAGATAAGGTAATTCAAGAGCGTACAAGGCAGATATTGGAGCAAAATCAAAAAATCAAAGAGCAAAATGAATTGATTAACACGGAAAAACTTACAATTGAAAAACTTAATCGTGAACTTGAAAGCAATTTGAAGAAATTGCGTGAAACACAAGCATACCTTATTCAAAACGAAAAGATGAGTTCACTTGGTCAAATGGTTGCAGGTGTAGCGCATGAACTTAATACACCAATCGGTTATATTAATACAAATGTGGTACTGGTGCGCGAGCGTTTTATAGAACTTGCTGATACCTTACGCAAGGCATTAAAAGCTCAAGAGTTGATTTATGAGGATCAGTTTGATGCAGCTGTACAAGAAATGCAAGCTGTTGCTGAATCTCCATGTGGCACGATTGCCGAACTCGATGAAGCACAGGAGCGTGTGATGCGATTACTTGCGGCTTCACAGTCAGGCTTGGAGCAAATGGCAAATCTTGTGCGAAGTATGCGTAATTTCTCACGCCTCGATGAAGCTGAAATGAAAAAAGCAGATATTCATGAAGGCTTAAAAGGGAGTTTAGCAATGCTTGCACCGCAACTCAGGCAAAACGATATTCAAGTAACAACAGACTACGCTAATCTGCCAATGATTGAATGCTATCCCGCACAGCTTAATCAAGTCTTCTTAAATCTCCTGCAAAATGCAGTACATGCCTTAGAAGGTAAATCTAATGCAAAAATTCATATCTCCACTGCACTGATTAATTCAGAAATTGAAGTGCGAATTTCTGACAATGGACCGGGCATTCCAAAAGAAATTCAGAATAAAATTTTTGATCCTTTCTTTACAACAAAACCTGTTGGAAAAGGTACGGGTTTAGGACTCGCCATCGCTTACAGCATCATTCAGAAGCATAACGGAAAAATTTTCTTTGAAACAGAAAGTGGAAAAGGTACAACATTTATTATTCGAATTCCTGCTCAAGACTTCATAAAGCCTAACGAGACTGTACAGACTCAAGTTATGCAAAATGCATAATGAAATGTTGTAAGATATTCGTGATTAAAATCTCGACTTAAGACTTCACATCACCAAAATAAGGCATCTGGCATGATGAATAAACTGAAAATGTTGATTGTCGATGATGAACCGCAGATTTTAGAATCATTGCATCAACTTTTCGATAATGATTTTATTGTGATAACCGCAAGAAGTGGTGAAGATGCCCTGAACTTTGCCATACAAAACCCGGATTTAGCAGTGGTGATTAGCGATCAGCGCATGCCGACAATGAAGGGAGTCGACTTGCTAAAACAAATCAAACAAATTCTCCCAGACACGATGCGAATTCTTCTGACAGGATACACCGACCTCGATGCAGTCTTAGATTCGGTGAATTTGGGAGAAATTTTCCGCTATGTACGCAAACCATGGCAGCCAGAAACGCTAAAATCAATTGTTTCTCTTGCTGCAGCATCCTTTGTGTTACGCAAGCAAAAGCTAAACCAAAACATGCTGCGTGAACAGAACAAAGCTACATTGACAAAAGAGCCAGTTACGCCAATTGCGTCAAAATCAGGCGAGAGGTTAATGCAGCCGAACGATAAACCATCACAAAGAGAGCATACACCATCGAATGCGGAGCAAACCGAATTAGAAAAAATAGTAAAAAATGATACACATGCAGAGTCCGTAAATAAAAGTAAAACGCAGCAAAGTGCACAGACATCATCGAATCAGACAGAAGAAAGTAAGAAACAATATGCATCGTTTGAAGAAGAGTTTTTTGCAACATTCAAACCAGAAACCATTGCAGAAGTTGAAAAATACCAGAGTTTTGAAGAAGAATTTTTCGCAAAGCTCAATGAGCATATAGCGCTCTTAGAAAAAACACTTGCCGAAAGTGAAAATGAAAAAAATGAAACAACTGAAGCAGTAACGCCAACGCTATCGCTATCGTTGATGAACGAAGAGTTAGAAGACTTACGTAACTTCCGTGAAGTGTTTTATGGACGAAGTGGAAAACCAAAAGTCTTAGTAGTGGATGATGAAAAGCGCGTGCTAACTGCACTCACAGATTTGCTCTCAGATGAATTTAATGTGATTGCTTGTAATGATGCGCGTACAGCACTTGATGTACTCGAATCTAATGCTCTTATTTCTGTATTACTTTCAGATCAGCGCATGCCCGGCATGAGTGGTGTAGATTTTCTTATTGCAGCCCATCGCATTGCTCCGCTGGTGCCAAAAATTTTAATGACAGGGTACACCGACCTTGAGGATATTGTACGTCTGGTCAATGAAGGACAAATTTTTCGGCATATTCAAAAACCTTGGGATGTTAGCAAATTGCGTGAAAGTTTGCTGATTGCTGTAGAAGAATTTCGTCGCCGTGTGGAGCATGGCTTGCGTCAAAGACAACTGTATTTGAAACAACCAAAATCACAACGAACTGAGCCCACACAAACTGATACGAGAACAAGGCAAGGCCGCCACAGCGAATACGAAATCGAGAGCCTAAAAAAAATCGCTGCACTGCTAAAGCGAGGTCGTACAGAATCAGAAAATACCTGAACTGCCTGATGCTATTCCCTTCGAAGAACAAGTGCATGGCAGTTCAAGGTGTCAGCTATTAAAGGGGCTTACTGTGCTTAAAATTCTTCATCAAAGCTAATGGCTTTCGCACTGGCATCAAAGCCCTTTTGATATTCTGTTACACGCTTTTCAAAGAAATTCGTAAGCGGCTGAACATCTTGGAGCACCATAAACGGAAATGGATTTTTAGTTTTGTACTTTTTTTCATAACCGAGTTGCTCCAAGCGTTGGTCAGCACAGTAGCCCAAGTAATCACGCATCATAGATGGCGAGATGCCCGTGATGCCGTGATGCAAGCAGTCGTCACAGAAATTCATTTCAACCGCAATGGCTTCATCGAGCATGCGATGTATGCGGCTCTCGAGCGCGCTGTCGAAAAGATGAGGATATTCAGCGCGAATGACATGCACAACCTCCATGGCACCTTGAATGTGCATCGTTTCATCACGAAAAATCCAATTTGTAGCAGCAGCAAGACCAGGCAGTAAGCTCGATGACGCAAAAAATACACATAAGCAAACGAGCCGAAGAAAAATAGTCCCTCAATGCATGCTGCAAAGCATATTAAATTTTCCAAAAATTGTCGCTTCTTCTCGTCGGTGTCGAGTTTATCAAGATGCTCAATAGAATCCATATACTTAAAGCAAAAATCAGCTTTGAGTTTTACGGACGGCACATTTTGATACGCTGCAAAGGCTTCCTGTCGCTCGCGAATGTCAGGAATGTAACTATCGACAAGCAAAAGGTAAGTTTCAACATGCTGCATTTCATCAAAAAGAACCTTGCCTAAGAACATGCGATATTCAGGTGAATTGACATGCTTGTAAAGATTCAGGACAAGATTATGTCCAACAATGTTATCAGCTGTTGCAAAGAATGCAACAAGACGCTTAATCAGATGCGCTTCTTTGGGGGAGACTTTATCGCGCAAATGCTCATAGTCGAGTGAAAAATCTAGTTCATCCGTTGTCCAAATGTTTTTAATAGAATCTTTATAGAGCTTGAAGAATTGTGGGTATTTCATTGGGCGCAGTGTCAGATCAAGATCAGGTGATAAAATCATGGCTTTTTAATTTTTAACTAACTGTTAATTGAGAGTGATACGTATGGCAATGAGAAAGATGCAGCAATTGCTGCAGTGCCTTAAAAGTTTTAGGCAAAGGAATCTGCTTGAGTTGTGTTATGCTTAAATGATAAGTTACTTCCCGAAAAGTGTCCATAATATACCTGCGAACAGTTGCAGAATTTAGATACTGCACAATATCTTGAGGACTTAGCTCTATGTCAGTAAAACACTCTTTTGCAATAAGATGATAGACATCGCCCATCCATGGATAAGCCCGTGCATCAAAAGCTGCAGCAATCTGACGCTCGCCACGAAAGCCTAAGCCGACAACAATATGCGGTTTGTTAAAATAAGCTCGTAGTGTGCCTGTTTTGTTTTTGTGAATCCAGCACGATGTAAGCGGTTCATAAATAATTTTACCGACTTGTAAATTCCGACTGTTTAAAATCGGTAAATAATTTTTGTCTATTTGCTTTTTACTGCAAATAATGTATGAATTTTTCTTGATTTCTGGCGTCCGTGGTGAAATGCGAACGTCAAATAGATCCCCAAGCGAAAAACTGCAATGCTCTTTTAGAGCATCAGTAAAGGCACTTCTAAATGTGATAATTTCACCTTGCCAGTTTGTTTTGTGTCGGTGCGGAATAATTTTTTGATGAACATACTCGCCAAGTGAAAGATGTCCAGCATGTTTCTTACGGTTCACAAACTTCAAGACAGCAGCAGCAATATCTGCCTCAGGCTTGAAAACCTTATCACCTAAGTAGATGATAACTGTCTCACCATGTCGTGCGAGAAATTCACGCAACTTCTTAAACTCATCAAGAAAAAGAAAAGAAGCAGGCGTAATAAAAATAAGCTCACCTTGTTCTTTTAGTAGCTCAATAGATTTTTCAATAAATGCACCATAGATGTTGTATTTTCCATACCATGTACTAAAAAGTTGCTTATACCTTGCTTTTGTGCTGTCATCTACCTTGATAGCATAGTGCTTAGATAAACTCGGGATACCGTAAGGTGGATTACCCAGAATAAGATCAAATTTTTGACCGGGTTCCCAGAGCAGAAAATCAGCGAAAACAATCTTAATTTCATCTTCTCTAAGAGGCACATACACACTTTTATTGATTTCAACGCCAGTTTTTTGTGCCTTGTTGTACAAAGCCACTTTATTTCGCTTTAAGCCCCGCAAAAACTGTGCATCACCGCAAGCTGGCTCCAAGATTGAAAGGTGCTGACTCCTGAATTTTTCACTGCTAATGAGACTAATCATAAAATCTACAACCCAAGCAGGCGTAAAGAAAATGCCAAAATCCTTTCTGAATGACAGCTCAGATGCCGCTATTTGTGAATTGAATGACACACCATGATGAGACATAAAAATAATTTTGCTGTATGTTTTGTCGTGCAGTCTGCCGCTTGCATACAAACGCCATCATGAAGTGCTACAGAAGTGCTACAAAATCATCGGCATCACTGAACCGCGTTTCTCAAGTCCTAATGGAAAAGGCTGTGCTGCAATTATTGACAAGATTCACATGAATCAGGATTTTCAAGCGAGCAAGACACCGCATCTTTAGCGTTATTTTCCGAAAATGTATGCCCGTTGCCAGAACTGAATCCACCAGTTGCAACCGCGTTGGCAAGCACTGTGGCAACTTCCTGAATCGGTGAAGTGTCTTTTGCACTGGCAACCGTGGTTTTCTGAATGCGCGTTTTGGCGCGTGAACGCAGGTAGTAAGTTGTCTTCAAGCCTTTTTTCCAAGCATACATGTACATCGAGGAGAGCTTGCCGATCGTGGGCGATTCCATGAAAAGATTCAGCGATTGCGATTGGCAAATAAAAGCTGAACGCTCCGAAGCCATATCAATCAAGGCTTTTTGAGAAATCTCCCACACGGTTTTGTAGAGCCTGCGCACTTCTTCAGGAATCTGCTCAATGTGTTGAATCGAGCCTTCGCCTTCGATGATAGCGGCGCGAATTTGTGGTGTCCAAAGCCCTAAGCGTTTGAGGTCTGCAACGAGATAGCGGTTGATTTGTAAAAACTCGCCCGAGAGTGTCTCACGCTTAAAAAGATTTGAGATTTGCGGCTCAATACATTCGTAGCAGCCAACAATAGAAGCAATGGTCGCCGTTGGAGCAATTGCGATGAGCAGCGAATTGCGCAAACCTTTAACTTTAATGTCTTCAGCGAGTGTGTCCCAATCTTCGTGTAAGGTTGGCGTAATACCATAATCTTTGGCAAGATGCACGGCGAGCTTACCATCGACATACTTGGTTTCCTTGAAGGCGGGAAATGCTCCAAACGCTTCGGCTAACTTCATGGAGGTGCTGAGCGCTTCATAATAAATCACTTCGGAGATGCGATTCGAGAGCGCTTTAGCTTCAGGTGAATCGAAGGGCAAACGCATTTTGAAGAACACATCTTGCAAGCCCATCAGTCCTAAGCCGACCGGTCGCCAGCGTCGATTTGAAGCTGCCGCTTCTTTGGTCGGATAGAAATTGATATCAATCACGCGATCCAAAAACTTCGTGGCAATGCGTACCACTTTGCGCAAGCCGTTGAAATCAAAAGTGTCATCGCTGTGCACAAATGCACTCAAATTCACACTGCCAAGATTGCAGACGGCAGTTTCGTCTTGTGAGGTGACTTCCAAAATCTCCGTGCAAAGGTTGGAGCTGTGGATGATGTTGCCCGGCTTGCCGGTTTGTGCGGAGCGTCTGTTTGAAGTGTCTTTGAAGCACATCCAGCCATTGCCGGTTTCGGCAAGTGTTTGCATCATTCTGCCGTAAAGTGCGCGTGCAGCGACTTGTTTCATGGCTTTGCCTTCCGCTTCGTAGCGCTCATAGCAGCGCTCAAATTCATCGCCGTAGGTGTTCAGAAGTTCGGGCACATCGCTCGGTGAAAAGAGCGACCAATGTGCATCGGCTTCGACGCGCTTCATAAAAAGGTCGGGTACCCAAAGTGCAAGGTTAAGATTATGCGTGCGCCGCTCTTCGGCACCTGTGTTGTTGCGCAGTTCAAGGAAAGCTTCAATATCGGCGTGCCAGGGCTGAAGATAAATCGCAGCGGCACCTTTGCGCTTGCCGCCTTGATTGACCGCATGAACACTCGAATCCATCACTTTGAGAAAGGGAATAATGCCGTTGGATTTACCGTTTGTGCCTTTGATGAGCGCACCTGACGCACGAACCGGCGTCCAATCAATGCCAATGCCGCCCGACCACTTCGAGAGCTGCGCACAATCCGCATAGGCTTTGTAGATGCCTTCCAGACTGTCTTCGCCAATCGTCAAAAGGTAGCATGAACTCATCTGTGCATGGCGCGTGCCTGAATTAAAAAGCGTCGGCGTCGAGGGCATGTAAAGAAAGTTCGAGATGATATCGTAAAACTCAATGGCTTCCGTGATGCTGTTCGATAAGCCCAGCGCAACGCGCATAAACATCCATTGCGGACGCTCAATAACTTTGCGCGTTTTGGGGTGGCGCAAAAGGTATCGGTCATAAATTGTTCGCAAGCCAAAGTATTCAAACAAATCGTCACGGTCATGGACAATTGCATACTCAATCGTCTCAAAATCCTCTTCGGCAAGGACACGCACTCGGCTATCAATCAAGCCAAGTTCATCAGCTGTTTTGATGTAATCACGGAAGGCTTCATCGCGCCCAGCTTCTTTGCGAATGGTCTCGGCAAGCATGCGCGCCGCAACTTTCGAATAGTTCGGCTCCTCAACCGTCAGCATGACCGCCGTCTCAATTGAAAGATTATCAAGCTCTTCTGTAGTACTCCCTTCATGCAAACCGTTGATAGTACGCTTTGCTATTTCAAGTGCAACCACATTCTCAATGCCACGACAAGCACGTGAGACTGCATGCAGAATTTTTTCAATTTTAACTTCTTCGTGCGAACCATCGCGTTTGACAACATACATGAGCAAGTCCTCCTAGGTCTTGTGCTATGTGATGATTGAGGTGCCGCACAAATGGCGACATGATCAACTCGATATTATTTATTGACTTTATTGCACTGTGTCTCAGACTTTGTTACAACAACAGCATAACGCAGCAACAAAAAGAAAAAAGCCTCCCGCAAAAGCCTATTGGACTTCAAAAAACGACTGCGTGCAAAGCACGAGCCAAGTCATATGCCTTTGTGTTAGTGACGCTTGCAATGACGTAGACTGCTGCGTGCCGTGAGCATGTGGTCCGAACATCAAAAGCACAGGCAAGCGTAGTGTGATGCAACAATAACAATAATTTAGGAGCATGTAGGGAGTATCGCAAAAAAACGACGCAATTTTCTCGAAGATTTTTTTGAAAGAAGTATAACAGAATAAAGTCTATTTCACTTTGAGAAAGATTTTCTCAGAATTCAAGGACAGTTAAGAGATTTTCTCATTTTGAGAAAAAGAGAGCAGGTGAGAAATGCCCGTGCTACGAGGCAAGATCGTCATCATCGCAGCGGCGCAGAGGATAGCCAGATTCGAGTTTTTTGAGAAAAGCTACGACAAGCTCATTGAGTTGATCCATATCAATGAGGAATGCATCGTGTCCATGTGGCGAGTGAAGTGTGGCAAGTTCAGCGCAAGGAATGTAACGCGCAAGTTCAGCTTGTTCTTCAGGCAGATAGAGAATGTCGGAGGGAATGGTAACGACAAGTGTGGGCTGTGGAATCGAGCGAAGAATCTGTTCGTAATCACCGCGACCGCGTGCAAGGTCGTGCGTATCCATAGCTTTGGTGAGTGTGATGTAGGTATTTGCATCAAAGCGCTCAATGAACTTTTTGCCTTGATAGCGCAAATAGCTTTCAACAGCAAACATATCGGCATCAGGAGATTGCAGCGCACGCGAGAATTTGATATCGAAACTGACTTTGCTTCGGTAGGAAATCATTGCCATCATGCGCGCAGCAGCAAGCCCGGCTATCGGTGGATCATCAGGTGAGTAGTTGCCGTTCTGCCAGCGTGCATCAGCGTAAATTGCATGGCGTTCGGCTTCGCTAATGGCAATGCACCACGCAGAGTGCCGACCAGAGACAGCAATCGGGCAAAGGGCTTTGACTTTGTCGGGAAACATCACAGCCCACTCCAAGACTTGCATGCCACCCATAGAGCCACCAATCACGAGCTTGAGTTGCTTGATGCCAAGTGCAGCAATGAGCAAGGCTTGTGCTGCAACCATATCACGAATCGTAACAAGCGGAAACTGTGCACCATACCATGTGCCAGTGTGTGGGTTGAGACTGGTGGCGCCTGTTGTACCGTAACATCCCCCAAGCACATTGCTGGCGACAATAAAATCTTTTGAAGCATCAAAATGCGCGACCTTCTCCAAAAAGTGGCGCCCACCACTCATCTGCATCTGCAGAGCCTGTAAGACCGTGACAA
>NSLH01000014.1 GCA_002763895.1 [Chlorobium] sp. 445 | reverse complement strand
GGGTCGAACCAGTGAATTTTCGCGTTTAGCGATATCGCCATGAAATTTGCCTAAATCTTTTTCGCAGGCTTTGCGCATTTCGTCAAAGTCGCGCCTTGTGCGAAGCGGATTGGTTTGTGCGGTGCCGTTGTGAAGTGAAGTGCCGTTCAGGGTTTGTGAAGCAAGCGTTTCTGTCGTCATAGTTAGTTTAATTGAAATAATTTTGCTGAAATCAAAAGAGCGTTGACATCGCGGGCTGTGAAAGGAAATATAAACGATGCACGCAAAATTGCAGCAACTGTGAAACAGTGTAGTGAAATATGGCTTGTGAGAGAAATCAGCTTAAGCACGAGTGCAGCAAGCAGTCAAGGGAAATTTCGTGCAGCAAAGGGTGAATGCGAGCATTTCTAATTAGAGAGAGACTCTTTATTTTCTCTGCTGAACTTTGTTAATCCACTTGGCTTTTGAGATATGAGATACACTCTGGCTACGATTATTGTGCTAGCGTTACTTGCAGTTTTATGCACGGTGCAGCCGAACAAGGCAATGGAAAGTGCGTTGCCTGCTGCAAGTGATTCTACCTACCGTGCAGATTATTTTTACTTTCAAACTACAGGCACAATCAGGATACTCCTTAGCGAGGCGACTTGCAAAGCGGTGTTAGCTGCTGCACAAGCGGCGGGATACTCCGAAGATGAAATTGAGGTGACAATCTATGTAGTCGATAGAAAATCGCGTCTTGAGCGTCGACGTGCGCCGATGCAGCCTAATCCGGCATCGCGTCAGAGTCTGCACCGACCGACTGTCAAGAAGTTTGAGTAACAGTGGCTTAATCAAGCCTTGTTCAGAATGCGCTGTAATTCGGCGGCAATCAGTCGCACATCTTCATCGAGGAAATGTGAGGAACGCAGGCGTGCGCGCTTGACCGCATTAAGGTTAATCTCACAGTCTAATGTAGCTTCTGCAAATCGTGGCAGAGCAGCGACCTGTATGCCTTCTGGCGAAATAACTTCTGAGCCACCCCAGTACGACAAGCCATCTTCGTTGCCTACACGGCTGACAAAGACGACATAGACGGAAAAGAGTTCAGCATAGGTGCGGGTCAGACGTTGCCAAATACCTGCCACAGCAATCTCGCCTTTTGCAAAATCAATACGCAAAGGGCTATTAACCATAGAGACAATGACTTTTGCGCCTTGTAAGGCATGCAGCAGCGGCACACTCACGTGCCAGTTGTCCTCACAGATAGCAATACCCACTTTGCCTAGCCGACGTGATTCAAATGGTTCGATGCGTTGACCAGCGTGAAAGTAGCGCAGTTCTTCGAACATGCCGTAGGTTGGCAGGTAGATTTTGCGATGAACGGTTTTGCCTATACCGTCTTCAAAAAAGAAAGCGGAGTTATAGACAGCAAAATCATCAGAGAGTTCAATGCCACCGCAAAGAATGGAAATATGTTTGGAAAGTTCTCGCAGGGGTTGCAAGCGTGCATCGCTGATAGGCATAGCAAGGTCTTGTGCGGCGTCCTGAACCAGATAGCCAGTGAGTGAAAGTTCAGGAAAGGCAATGAATTCCACACCATCACGAATTGCTTGCTCGCATAAGGCAATATGCTTGTTGAGATTTTCTGCAAAGTTTGCAAGGGTGCAATCGTGCTGTGCAAGGCGAAGTTTGACGCTCATGTCAAGATGATGTCGGCAAAAATGCAATTAAACAACGAGTGCAAAGATACACGCTGGACTGCAATCTTGCGGCATCATTCTGATTCGGCAGACCTTTGGGGCAAGAACCGCTCTTGATTGTGCAGTGAGATAGGCAACTCGACAAAAAATGTAGCGCCTTTGCCTTTACCTGCAGATTCTGCCCAGATTTTCCCGCCGTGAAGTTCTACAAAATGCTTTGCAATTGAGAGACCTAATCCTGTGGAACTCTCGCCGCCAGTTGGTTTAGCCGAGAGGCGTTGGAATTTGAGGAAAAGACGCTTGAGGTCATCTTCGCTTAGTCCCTGTCCTTCATCTTTCACAGAGATGAGAACTGTAGGTTGAGATGTAAGTGCTGGTTTAGATGCCTGCTCGTGTCTGAAGTCTTCTGTAGTGTTAGCTGGACTTTTCTTACATGTGACTGTAATGGCTTTGCCAAATGGTGAATACTTGATAGCGTTGCTCACAAGGTTATCGAGAACCTGTCGAACTTTTATGGCATCGACTTCCGCTAAGATGTGCGGTTCTACAAGCAGATGTATGGTTTGCGCTTTAGCTTGAGCATTCGGCAGATTTTCATGCACGACCGACGTGATTAAATCAGAGATGTTGATAAAAGATTTTTCTAACTGTGTTTTACCAGCGTCTTGTGCTGCTACTTCCAGAAGATCGATGATGAGTTTATGCATGCGTTGCGAAGAGCGCATGATCATACTTGCCATTTCTTTGGCTTCTGCATTTTGAGTTTCTTCTTCTACAAGCAGTGAGGCAAAGCCCATCACGGTTTGCAGGGGATTTTTGAGGTCGTGTGCAGCAATAGCAAGAAATTCGTTTTTAAGTCTATTTGCTTCAGCAAGTTCATCACGTTGTCGTTCCACAATAATTTTTTGACGCTGCAACTCAAGATTCTGCTGTTCGATGAGGCACGTTTTTTCCTCTAAGGCTTTTGCAGCACGATGCTGCTGATGCATCACCACGCTGCCAGCTATAATGACGAGCAACGCCAAACTAATGCCACCGATAAAGAGCAAGCGCTGACGTTCGGCTTCAAGTTCTTTGACCTTGTTGGTTTTGGCTAAGAGCTCAATTTCGCGACTTTGTCTTTCCCGTTCGGCTTCTTGCTCTTTGATGCGCAAGGCTTGTTCTGTTTTTTCTTTTTCTAACTGCGCAATCTCGCTCAGGCGTTTTTCTTGAATGAGTTTGATAGTAACATCGCGCTGCTTGAGTTGCAAGGATTTAACCTGCTGCGATTTTTCCAAAAGCTCAATGGATTGTTCCTTTTCGCGGAGTGTCGCTTGTTGGAGTTCTTTATCGCGCTGCAAGAGTTCAATTTCTTTCTGACGCTGTTCAGCCTCATAATACTCTTTGAGTTCGGCAATGCGTTTAGCCGATTGCAAAGTGAAAATTGAGTCCTTGTAAGCGGTGTATTGTGTGTATGCTGCAAGTGCTTCCGAGGTGTTCTTCATGCGCATGTAAATCATATAGAGTTGATAGTAAGCCTCTTTGAGATCAGGCTTTGCATCAATGCTTTTTGCGGCATCAAGACTTTTGAGCGTGTAGGAGAGTGCGTCGGGCAGACGGTTTTGCAGACGGTAAATGCGTCCGATGTTAAGCAGTGTAGAAGGCAAGCCGTGCATATCGCCCATGTCGGTTTTGAGTTTAAGCACTGTGAAGTGATAGTCCAGTGCATCAATGTATTTGCCTTGTTGTTCATAAATATCGGCAATATGACTAAACGAGGCAGTAACGCCAGATTTATCGCCGAGATCGGCGCGCACTTTTAAGGCGCGAATGTGGTAATCAATCGCTTCAGCATATTTTTGCTGCGAAAGGTAAAGATTGCCAATGTGATCTTGTGTAACAGCAAGAGCCCACTTGTCGCCATACCGCTCCTTAATCTCTGCAGCATGCTGATAATACTGCAAGGCTTTATCATACTCTCCCTGTGATTGGTACATCTGTGCAATATTATCGTAAGCGTTAGCAATACCGCGCTGGTCGCCAGTGAATTCAAAAAGTCGAAGCGCCTGCAGATGATAGTCTAAAGCATCGGCGTATTTGCCTTCGGAGCGATAGAGCACCGCAATGTTAGCAAGCGTATTAGCAATACCACGCTGGTCGCCGAGTTCATGCTTAAGTGCAAGGGCTTTTTGATAGTGTGTAAAAGCTGTGCGATAGCGACCACGTACAAAAGCAATGGTGCCCAAATTGTCATAAGACTGTGCAATACCTGTTTTGTAGGAGATTTGTTCTGCCAAAGATAAAGCCGCTTGTGCAAGGCTATCTGCCAAGCGGTAATGTCCCTGCTGGCGATGTTTGGTTGCAAGAGCATTGAGCACTTGCACACGTGCACTATCTGTGGCACTGTACAAAAAACTAGAGTAAAGTTCAGTTTGCTGCTGTTGTGCAGAGAGACTGTGCTGCACAAAGAGCCACATCAGCGCGCATATAGAAACGGCTTTGCTCATACAACTTTGACTTTCTGGTGTTCAAATTACGATGCACACATCTGCACCATGTTGGTCATCAATGGCGCAAGTCTATAGAATTTCTAACTCCTGAGCTGTGATGCAAGTAACTTATGATGACACAAAGCAGGAAGGGAATGATGGAAGCGTCTGTACTTAACTTAGGTCGAACTGCAACTCGGAAAGATTGCGATATACGCCGTTTTCGAGCTCCATCAAATCTTGATGCGTCCCTTGTTCAATCACCTGCCCGTCTTTAACGACAATAATCTTGTCTGCTGTGCGCACGGTCGAGAGCCGATGTGCAATGATGAATGTTGTGCGTCCTAGCATCAAGGTTTGAAGCGCCTCTTGCACCAGTCGCTCCGATTCAGAGTCGAGCGAACTGGTGGCTTCATCTAAGATAAGAATTGCAGGATTTTTCAAAATAGCACGTGCAATTGCAATACGCTGACGCTGCCCACCTGAAAGTTTAATGCCGCGCTCGCCAACCAGCGTCTTGTAACCTTCTGGAAACGCCGAGATAAATTCGTGAGCATGTGCTTGCTTGGCAGCAGCAATAATCTCGGCTTCACTTGCCTGAGGATTGCCATAGGCGATATTCTCAGCAATAGTGCCGCCAAAGAGCATGACATCTTGCGGCACAATAGACATTTGATTGCGCAGCGCCGTCAAAGGATACTCGCGGCTATCACGTCCATCAATCAAAATGCGCCCAGCATCGGGCGTGTAGAAGCGTAAAATAAGACTAACAATTGTTGACTTACCTGCACCAGAAGGACCGACAAATGCAACACGCTCTCCAGACTTTGCCGAAAACGACACGCCTTTCAACACTTTCACTTCCTTGCGTGTGGGATAGCTAAACTCAACGTGCTCAAACTCTACTTCACCACGCAAACGGGGCAACTGCTGTGCGTAAGACATGGTGCGAGGTGAGAGATCAATCTCTTCCGAAGGTTCGCGCAAAATTTCGCGAATGCGTTCGGTGGCGCCAACGGTTCTCTGCACTTGGCTATAGAGTTCGGCAAAACTGCCCATGGCGGCACCGACAAAGGTTGTGTAAAGAATAAATGAAGTCAGCTCACCGACCGTCAGTTCGCCAGCTTGCACAAAAACGCGCCCCAACCCAGAGCACCAAAATAATTGCACTAAAAAGACCGAAGATAATCAGGGAAAAGAAAGCTCCACGAAAGCGCGCATTACGCAAGACTGTGGTAAGATAGACTTCAACCGCATGGCGATAGCGATTGATTTCATAGGCTTCGTTAGCAAACGCCTTGACATTCGTAATGCCTTGCAGCGTTTCTTCGACAACGGTGTTGCTATCGGCTAACTTATCTTGTGCTTGGCGTGAAAGTTGTCGAATCTTGCGCCCAAAATACACTGCCAGCGCAATTAGAACGGGCAGCGAGAGCAGCATCACCAGGGTTAATTTGACCGAGGTATAAAAGATAAGTACAAGTCCGCCAATAAGAATCGTGGCTTGGCGCAGCAATTGTGCCAGTGTGGAAGTCAAGGTCTCTTGCAGTTGTGTAAGGTCAGCAGAAAGACGGCTGGTGAGCTCACCGACGCGGCGCTGTGCAAAGAATGCCATTGGCAATGAGATAATTTTTGAGTAACTCTCACGCCGCAAATCATTTAGGCTGCGCTCGCCAACCTCAACAAACCACAGCGATTGAAAGTATCCGAACGCCGCTTGTGCACCAAGTGCAACGAAGAGTGTAATGGCAATGTGGTCAATATCACCGAAGAATCCTTCTTGTGTACCACCGAGTGCACCATCAATCAGTTGACCCGTTACATACGGAAAGACTAACCCAAGCAAACTTGAAAAAAGTAAGGCAACAAGTGCGACTACAAATTTCACGCGATAGGGCAGCACATAGCGAAACAGCGCTGCAGCTTCTTTGAGCGATTCTCTATTGAGCTTTGCAGGTGGAAGATCAGGACCAGAAGAACGCGACATCTTACTCAGAAAAAATTGTTTAAATCTTGACTGCCGTTCCAAGAGGTGGCAGAGGCTGTAATCATCTACACAAAATACACAAAGTTGACACAAGACTTAAACTTTTAGCTTCTATAGCGTGAAAATCACGCTCTGAGAGTTGTATTTTCCAACATGCATTTACATTAATTAGATTTCAGGAGTTTTGAAGTATGCCGAAAATCATTCGTGATGAATCCACAACCAGTGCATATTGGGCAGCTGTTAATACACTGGGGACACTGTCTGATGTGCACCTTATTGCCGATGCGCCAATAGGCTGCTACAATCTTGTAGGAGTTGCTGTCATAGATTACACCGATGCAATTCCCTATCTGCGCAATTTCACGCCGACCGATTTGACCGAGCAAGCCATTTCCAGCAGCGGCACAGCTAACATTACGCAACAGACCATTGAGAAATTGCTGGGCACAGGCAAAACGCTAATTGTGATGTCGACGGCTGAGAGTGAAATGATCGGTGCCGATCATACGCAGATGCTTGCAGCAAAATACCCCGACGTCAAGTTTTTCCATCCAATTCACTACTGGAAGATGAGTGGCAAGGACGCGACCGTGTCTTAGCTTGGTGTTTTGACGAGTACGACGATCGCAAACCAGCACGCGTGCAAAAAGGCACAGTGAGCATTATTGGTCCAACCTATGGCTGTTTCAACTCGCCATCGGACTTGGCGGAAGTCAAGCGCCTCATTCAAGGAGCAGGTGGCACTGTAAAAAAAGTCTTCCCAATGGAGTCGAAGCTGGCAGAGATTTCTGAACTCAAGCACAGCGATGTGATTGTGGTGATGTATGAAGAATTTGGTCGTTCGCTTGCAGAGCGCCTCGGTCGTCCAATTCTCTACGCACCGTTTGGGCTCTATGCAACCGAAGCCTTTGTGAGAGCGTTAGGCACCTTACTTGGCACATCCGAAACCGCTGAAGCCTTTATCAAGCGCGAAAAGCAAACCACACTGAAACTCATCTGGGATCTTTGGCGCGGACCGCAGTCAGAATGGTTCCCGACAGTAACGTTTGCTGTGTGTGCCGCACGCACTTATGCGAAGGGACTGCGAACATTGCTGGCTGATGAACTAGGCATGACGTGCTACTTTGCTGAAGAATCCGCAAAAGCAGATAACAGCGAGATTCGCCAGAGACTGCAGAGCAAGCCGCCGCAAATCATGTTCGGCAGAATTGTCGATAAAATGTATCTGGCGGAAGTAGGCGCAAAGACTTACTTCATGCAGTCAGCCTATCCGGGTCCCTTTGTCAGACGCGCGCTGGGCACACCTTACATGGGCTTTGCGGGCGCAACCTATCTTGTGCAAGAAATTGTCAATATCCTTTACGATGTGCTGTTTCAATTTCTACCATCGCACAAGCAGAACATTGAGTTTGTGCAGCCTGAAAAGAAATTCATTTGGACAAAAGAAGCAAGCGAGATGCTCGCCGAGATGACACGCCGTGCACCATTTATTTCGCAGATTTCATTTAGCCGTGAGTTGAAAACCAAAGCTGAACTTTATGCGCAAAAGAAAGGCTTAGACACAATTACGCCCGATGTGCTGGCTCAAGTCAGTTAAGCGTGTAAGCTCACAAGTTCTTGTGTTGAAAAGAAAAATGCTATCTCAATTTTAGCATTCTCTACAGAATCAGAGCCATGAATAGCATTTTCGCCAACATTAGTTGCGTAGAGTCTTCGGATGGTGCCTTCGGCGGCTTTAGCTGGGTCAGTGGCACCAATGAGTTCGCGGAAGGCGGCAACTGCATTTTCTTTCTGCAAAATCATGGGGACGCACACACCTGATGCCATAAACTCTACCAATCGTTGTAAAATCCACGCTCTTTATGCACAGCATAGAACTCTCCAGCAGTAGCTTTCGTAAGGCGTGTGTATTTCATTGCTATAACTTCGAAGCCAGCGCGCTCAATTTTGTCAATAATTGCGCCGACCACTTTTTTGCGGACGCTATCAGGCTTGATAATCGCTAAGGTGCGCTCCATGGTTTTGTTTGAACGATTGTGTTTGACAAGATGGTTAAACTAAATCTCTCTTTGCGTTTCTCTACACTGAAAGTTTTTTGAGAAAAATGCGGGCGAAAATAAAACAAATGTCTGAAACCTGAAACTGAAAAGCATTGTTATGCTCAAAACTCACTTAACGCTCGTGACAAGCCTATTTGTTATCTCGTACTCTGTCTCTGCTCTTGCACAAAATGTCAGGCACGATTTGGTTGATGTGCAGAAAATCAACCCGCGCATTTTGGTAGAGATGCGCTATGCTACAACGAATAACTTCATGAAAAAAGCTGTCTATACATCAGCGCGATGTCTCTTGCAGCGCAGTGTTGCTGAGCGGCTCTCGCGTGTGCAAGAGCGCCTAGAAAGACAAGGCTACGGGCTCAAAATCTATGATGCGTATCGACCACTCTCAGCGCAGTGGGAACTCTGGAAAGTTGTGCCGAATCCAACCTTCGTGGCTGACCCACGCAAAGGCTCCAAACACAACCGTGGCTCTGCCGTAGATGTAACACTGGTCGATAAAGACGGTAACGAATTAGAAATGCCAACCGAGTACGATGCTTTCGTCAAAGAAGCGCGCAGCGATTACATGAACTTGCCTGAACATCAACTGCGCAACCGCAAAATTTTTGCATGATGCCATGACCGCTGAAGGCTTTATTCCAAACCCGAGCGAATGGTGGCACTTTGATGACCCTGACTGGAAAAAATTTCCAATCCTTGATCTTGACTTCGATAAAATCCCATAACCTGCTGCTATGAACTATTTTGCGCTTGCCTGTGTCTTCTGGCTCATTACACTTCCGCTGTTTGCTCAGACTGAACCGGCACTGTATGGACGAATTACAGATAAAAAAGACAGGCGAAGCACTTGCAGGTGCAACAATCAAGGTCAAAGATGCAAATGGCAATGTTATTCGTGGTGCAAAATCCAACAGTGAGGGGCGATATCGAATCGCATTGCCGATGGGACGTTATGTGGTGGAAGTCAGTTACTTGGGCTACAAAACGCAGGTTGAGCAAG
This sequence comes from [Chlorobium] sp. 445, assembly GCA_002763895.1. Taxonomy (NCBI): domain Bacteria; kingdom Pseudomonadati; phylum Chlorobiota; class Chlorobiia; order Chlorobiales; family Chloroherpetonaceae; species [Chlorobium] sp. 445. The sequence goes on along the minus strand of NSLH01000014.1, from coordinate 62,748 downwards.
TAGCCATTGCACTGCCGCTCGAGAAAAATTTTGCACTGTCGGAAGGTGAAGTACGCACTGCAGAAATTGTAGTCGATGCAGGCGAAGACCTTGTGACCACGATTATGAAGCGTGCGATTCGTGAAAAGAAACGGCAGCGCGATTCGCTCTTTACCTACGAGCTTGAAGCCTACACCAAACGCCTCACACGCAGCGACACGAGCATTGCTGGTATCACAGAAACATTTGCTAAAGGCTACTGGCGCAGAGGTGATACGCTGCGTGAAGTGGTTGTGCAAGAGCGCATCACAGAGAATATCAAGGCGCAACTGCAAGCAGGTGTAACCATTGCGGCAGGTATTCGCGGGATTCTGGACTTTTCCGAAGAACGCATCTCAATTGTCGGCAATCGCTTCGTTAGTCCGCTGGCTAATGATGCATTTTCTTGCTACAGCTTTGAGCTTGTGGAGACAACGCAAAGTGACATCGGCGAGATATTCACAATCAAACTCAACGCCAAGAACAACTTCATTCCGCTTTTTGCAGGTACGATTAAAATTGCAGCAAATACTTATGCGCTCGTTGCGGCTGACCTTGTGCCGAATCGCTCAGGATTCAAATTACCCTATGTCAAAGACATCAAACTCTCCTACAAGCAAACGCAAGAATTGTATCACGATCGTGCAGGCAATGCATTTTGGTTGCCTGCTACACAATTTTTGGAAGGCAGCTTGAAGGTCTCAATTGCAAGCGGCTTTGTTGAACTGCCGCGCATTTCGTTTACGCAAACGACGGCGATTTACCGCTACATCATCAATGAGCCTGTGCCAGACACGGTGTTTGAAAAGCGGCTTGTCACGAAGGCGGCTGAAGCGGAAAAGTTTGATTCCACATTTTGGCAAGCCCGCGAGTTTGTAGCCCTAACTGACGAAGAAGTACGGGCCTATCAAACCCTCGATAGCTCAAAGACCTTGCAGTCGCAGTTTCAGCCCAGAGGGCTCGGTGCCCGTCTTGGCGCGGCATCGGCGCCTCCAAGCGGCTGGCTGGGACATCTTGCAAATTTGCCCGACATTCGCTTCAATCGTGTTGAAGGCTTCTTTGTGGGCGGCAAATTGCAACTCGATTCGCTGACAGCGCTCACCGCACTCAAAGGTTCGCTTGGCTACGGGACAGAGCGACAAGAGTGGCTCTGGACGCTGGGTGCAGAACAATGGTTTGATAAAGATCGCCGATGGAGTCTTGGGCTAGAACTCTACCGCACGACCGCCTTCACACCGGAGCACAACGGAATATTCCCACTTGCAAATGCGCTGCTTGGACTATTTGAACGACGCGATTATCACAATTATTTCAGCGCAGAAGGCTTCAAACTCTCAGCGCGCTATGCGCCGAATTCACGCTTTCGCTATATGCTAAGTTTTCTCAATGAAATGCAACGCACGATGCCTATTGTGCCCCCCGGGCATCGCTGGTTTAATTGGTTGGCATCGCAAACTTTCAGAGAGAATCCGCCCATTCAAGATGGCTTGATGCGCAGTCTGCTCTTTGAGTTCAACTACGGCACGCCATTTTCCGCTTTCTTTGGGCAACCTACACTGTTTGCGCAAATTGAGCACACATCGTCGGCCCTGGGCAGTGCATTTGATTTTACGCGGGTGTGGGTGATAGGCACGCTGCGCGTTCGCAGTTTCTTTACAGAACGATTTCTCTCGCCTTACTTTGCCTTTCAGCTCGAGGCAGGCACATTTTTCGGACCCAGATTGCCGCCACAGCGATATTTCTCCGTTGAAGCCCCAGTAGGTGGACTTGCATTTTCAAATGTGCTGATTGGGGTCGCAGAAAAAGAATATATTGGCACAAGTATAGCCTCACTTATTGTAGAGCATAATTTTCAATCTGTGCCGTTTGAGATTTTAGGGATAGAGTTTCTCGAGAAAGAGAATATTCAACTGATTGTGCGCAGTGGCATCGCCAGCATTTGGCAAGGCGAAGCGTCAAAGCTGTATGGCGAAGCGGGGTTAGGTATCGGTGGCATTTTGGGGCTCATTCGAGTCGATGGTGTCGTCGGGTTTTTGCAAAACCAAGCCCCACGATGGCGATGGGCAATGGGGTTAGGACTCCTGCTTTAACTTGGCAAAGCAGTAAGTGTGAAAATAAGGAAACCCTACTGCACAGCGGAGGCGCAAGACGCTGTACAGCAGGGTTTGCTTGGTTTCATAAAGCACACTCCTTTGTATCAGAGTGTTTCCACATGCAAAGAACAAAAGCACAAAGAACAGCAAAACTTACTGTGCTAACAGCACTGCATTACTGCACACGCACGCTGTGGTGCAGCACGGGCGAATTGTTATCTAACAAAAACGCTTCTACCACATACTCTCCGCGTGGCAGCAATTCGCCTGTGTGTGGCCGACGCAGCGGGAACTGAAAGACAATGGCTCGACTTTCACTTGGACGCAATTCAAAGTTCGTTAGAACTCGCGCACAGACCTCAGGAAGTTCTACCCAGATTCGTTCATTTGAACTTAGGCGCACACCTAACTGACAAGAAGTCCGAAAGTTGAAGCGCTGTGTTGCACTTGAACGATTCGTAACCGTAAAAGAACCACTAAGCGTATCGCCTGGCGATAACTCACTTCGGCGTAGAGTAAGCGAAAAATCTACGCCCCCCCTTGTGATGACTCCAGAATTGCTGACCGGCGTCTCAAAGCGCTCACATCCTGTCATGAAGGAAAAAAGTAGGAGCACGATAACCAGCACGGCCAGAAAAATGCTAAATCGCTGACCAGACGTGTTGAGATCTTGCATACTCACGCTAACCCACAAGTATTTTCGCGCGCTCTAACTTTTTTCTCTTGGAGAGATCGCAATACCAAACCAAAATTTTGCATTTGTACTTGCATTGCTCATCAGAGAGTTAGTCAAACATCGTGCCAATTTCATTGGACAGTGGACATGGCGTTTTTAGAGAATTTTGAGGCAAAATTGAAGTTGAAGGGAGTGTCTGACTGTCAGGAATCCTTGCTGTGAAGTGTCAGGAAAGGTTTTCCCATCACTTTTCGATGATGCCAAGTTGCAAGGTAGAGGGATTGTTGTGGCGCAGCAGCGTGCCGAAGAGCCTATCCCACAGCGAAAGTAGTGAGCCATAGTTCATATCGGCTTCCACTTTTTTGACTGAATGATGCACACGGTGCAAGTTTGGTGTGGGAATGAGGTAAGCCAGGGCGTTTTCCAAAGATGCTGGGAGTGCAACATTGCTATGGTGCAGCAAGATGACGGGAAACGAGAGCAGGTTGTAGAGCAAAATTTCTGTGGCACCCATGCCCAGCAGAGCAAGCACGGGCAGGCGAATCAGTTCTGATAGCAGGATTTCTAACGGGTGAAAGCGAAACCCTGTAGTTACATCCATGGCGGCATCGGCGTGGTGAAAGCGATGAAATTGCCAGAAAAACGAAAGTTGGTGATTGAGGCGGTGCCAAAGGTACATCCAGAAGTCATAGCAAAGGACAATCAAGGCTGAAGTTGGAATGTCTCCGATGCCTAAAGCCTTCAATCCTTGCCAGTAGGGGTAAATGTATCTGAGTGCAGTGAGTGAGCCAGCCATCAAAATGGAGCTAAGTGCAGTATTGAGAAGCGCAATAGCAAGGTTTGGGAGTGCGTGTTGCAGTCGCCCTTGACGGTTCTGAAAAAATGGCACAATACCTTCCAGAAGCCACAGGGCGCCACCAGAGAGTACGCTAACAATTAGCACAGTTTGACTTAACGCATTCTCAGACATAATTCTGTTCAGGTTCGGGTCTTATTGATGTTTCTACTGGAAGTAAGTCGCAGAACCAAAATCGGCTTTTTGTGCCGTTGTAAGTGTATTCGCGCAGGACAATCTCACCGACTGAAAACGAGATTGGAAACTTGAAGTAAGGTGCATCAAAACAAAAGGTGTGATACTCCCCATTTTCACCGCATGGGTCAATGCCTTTGGGTAAATCGTTCAAAAAATCTCTATCAATCAGGCGACCGAGAAAATCACGCCCGAGCACATCGGCATTAGCACAGATGATAATTGCCTTAAAGCCTAAATTGATAAATTCCTCAATGAGCTGCCTGGTATTTCTTTTCCATATAGGAAACACAACTTCAAAGCCAAGCGGTTCTAATTGTTGCTGACGATAGGCACGAAGATCTTCGAGAAAAATGTCGCCAAATGCGGCACAGTCAAAGCCACTCTGTTTCAGAGCTTCCACTTTTTGGCGCACAATAGCATCGTATTGGGCATTAGTTGGCTGTTCGGGCAGTTCGATTGTACCGCTGGGCAGACCAATCGATTGGAGTTGTGCCTCTAATAACGCGCGACGCAGCCCATGCAGGCTGACACGGTCATAACTCGAGTTAACCGAAGTGAGCAAATACTCTACGCTGAAGCGCTCATCTTTGAAGAGTTCATACAGCGCACGGGCAGAATCTTTCCCACTACTCCAGTTGAAGTAGGTTTTCTTACGACGCAGCATGCAAGCACCGGTTAGGAAAGCGGGTGGCAGTTTGACGATTGGGCTTGCTTTGGTGGGCACTTTACACTGCCATAGCTACAAAAGACGCAACAATCACCGGGCTTGGGTTTGAGAAGCACTTTGCAGTTTTCGCACACGTAAAAATACAAGCATGCTGCTTCAGGCATAGCTTCCTGTGTTTGGTAGCCACAATTTGGGCAGGTAAGTGTAGAGTAAAGCATCATGTTAGGTTTATTGCGTTAGTTATTCTTCATCTTGCCTTCTTGCCAAATCCCGCTTTGCACATCACCATCTTTGAACGTAAACTTGCCCATGCCATTCATCAAATCCGCTTTCCATTCGCCTTCATAAAGCTCACCAGAAGCATAACGGTAGACGCCATAGCCTTCTCGCTGGTCGTTGACAAACTCACCTTCGTAGATATCGCCATTGAGATAAACATGTTTGCCTTGACCGTGGCGCATGTTGTTGTTCCACTCTCCAATGTAATAGCCTTTACCTTTGTAAAAACCAATGCCGAAACCAAAAGGCTTACCATTCAAGACTTTCCCATAGTACGATACAGTTGCACCTTTTGGAGAGATGAAAGTGAGACTGTCGAGCTTCATGTCATCGAGCATCTTCTTGGTTCTGGTTAAGGCCTGATACAGGCTATCCACTTCATGATGTGTCGCATCAAGTTGGTGTAAAATGAAAGCCTTCTCAGCCTGAAGCCCATGCAAGGTGCTCTGCAAGTGCTGTACTTGCATGCTGAGCAAAGCCGTTTGGCTTACTTTCTCCGCTAAATTTTTCCCCAAAGAGTCATTTGTACGTTTGAAGTTTGCCAGTGCATGGCGTAATTCTGCAAGCAATTGTGCATCGTCCAAACTGTCATCTGAAAGGGTACGATTTGTCTTTAGTTTTAGTAGGTCCCTAAGTGAAGTTTTGAGCGCCCTATATTGTTCCAACTCACCTTGTTGTTGCTCGGCTTCTTTGGTTTTGTGAGCTATTTGAGTTTTTAGACTTGCCCGATCTAGATAGAGATAGCCAGCAAGCAGAAAAGCAAGGGCAGTTGCAACAGGTAAAAACCATTTTGTGATTCGATGCATCAGAGTTTAGTATCCTAGGTTAATAGGTGGAACTTTGCTATCCAAGTCTCTCAAATCGAGACCCCAAAAAAGATTGAGCCTAATGATATGCGTCGTCTTATACTCAAAGCCTGATGTACTTTGACCGATTGTCCACATATGTCCAACAAAAAATGTAAGGCTAGAATTCAGCACATAGCCAAAGCCATTGTAGGTTCTGAAATCTTCAAATGGATTTTGGACAATAGATGCTCCGGACTGTAAGAAGATCTCTGCACTCGGTGAAAAGAACAGGGTGTTTTCTTCAATGGTTTCTTTGTTGAGTGGAATGTAGGCAAAAAATTTGTAGCGATAGCGATTGGTAAAGTCATACTCTGAACCAATCACGTTGCTTCTTCGCCAGCGGTGCTCAAACCTAAATTGATGGAAAATTTTCACGCGACCCATAGGCATGATAAAGAGCCACTGATGCCAGATACGAGGTTCCAGCGTAACATTCTCAAAACGTGCATTGCCCGGTTCAGGCGTAAAGTTAAGCACAAGTGTAGGACCTATAACTGCCTCGAAGTTGTCGTTAAAAAAAATGTTGATACCAGCTCTGTTGTACAGCTGGCGCGTGCGTCCAATAAAAGACGAGACATTATCAGCGCGATTTCTCAGCCGATAGTGGTGTTCAGCATAGTAGCCGAATGTTTTGGAGAACTTTGCTTTAATATACAAGCCATTCCAAAGTCCCGTTTCCTCTAATACCGTTTGTGAGGCGGTTTGAGCGTCTGTGGAGTGTGGAAAACTTGACTGTAAGAGCTGCAAGATGATCATCAGAAGAAGTAATTTGCCAAATTTCTTCATGCATGTATTGTGAAGTTGTGTTTTTTCTACACGGGCGCATGTCCAAGAAATTGCTACTGTACGTGGACCTCAAGGAAACACAAATTTACAGAACCGCCCTAAATATCTAAGAGGTCATTTTATCAACTTCAAGGAGGCGTTTGGGAGTATGGTGCTCTATGTCGGTTCAGACCTCAAGGATTAGCGTGATTTCCAAAATCCCATTGTGAAAGCGGGTTTGAAGAGAATCAGGCTGAACTGGTTTGGGGAGCAAAAGTTCTTTGTAAAATATGCGATCTATGCCTTTGGCTTCAAGTTCAAGCATATCATCACGGAGCGCAAGATGAATATCCTTTTCGGAAACGCCGGGCAGTTGTGCATAGATTTTGATTGTTGTGTCTTCTACGAACAAGTCTACTTCGGGCTCAAGTCGCGCGGGCATGGGGTTCGCATCGCTTTTTTTCTGAGATGCAGTTTTAGCAAATGCGCTTGAGGCGGTGCGCTGCACGCTGCCCCTGGCTGTCTTGAAAGAGATATTGTAACTTGCTTTCAGTCCTTCTTTGATGCGACTTAAGTCAATTTCACCTGCTTTGGAGAATGTCTCGGCCTTTTGCTGCAAATTCTCAGCAAGTTTAGCCAGGCGCTCAATGCTCTCCAAGATGCTGCCAATCGGATCGTTCGAGTTTGATTTTTCCTGTGCCATAGCGCTTGAAAGTCTTGGATTAGTAGTTCAGCGAAACCGTTTTGAACGGCTTGTCTGGTTGCTTTTTCTCGGTGTCTTTGAAGTGCTTTTTTGTGATATCTTCGATTTCTTTCATGACGTTGGCAAGTTGCTTGACGATTTCACTGCGCCGACGCTCAATTGTCGCAAGTTCTTTTTCGAGACGTTCTTTTTCTGTGGAGAGCACATAGAGATTGAGGTAGTTTCCACTGGTGCCGATAGGTCTGGCAGTCTTGGAGCGTGGAATGCGTTTGAGGCTTCGCGCTGATTTAATCGCGCTGACGGTCTTGATGGTTGCCATAGTCGGTCAGAGTTAAGAGTTCATTTTTGTGCGCTGGGTGGCAAAAGTGCAGCAAGTTGTTTTTCGAGTGCATCGAGCCGCGCTTTCAGCGCGCTGTTTTCTGCTTCAAGTTCCTTTGTTCTTGCCTCTGTCGAGAGCATCGGGTCACTTTGCCACCAATTGATTCCCATTTGTAAGGCTTTATCAACGGAGCAGACAATCAAGCGAATCTTAATGTTGAGCAGTTCAACATCAGCCAAATTTACTTTGATATCACCTGCAATAACAACGCCTTTGTCTAAAACGCGCTCCAAAATTTCAGCAAGGGTGCTGCTGCTTGTGGAATAAGTAATGTCCTTGCTCATCAGGGCTCAAAATTCGTTTTGCGTGCAAAGGCAGTGACTTCCAGCGAGGCATTCATTTTGACTTCGTAGATGTTTCGATCCATCACCTTACTTGGCAGACCGACAGACTTAATAAACGCGCTTTCTTCATAGACTTCTGCATAGCCCAACCAGCCCTCAGGGACTTTTTCGAGCTTGACAAGTTTTGCTGTGTTGCCGGTCATGGTGCTAACGAAAGAGACTAACTTTTTAGCTGCTTCTTCAAAACCCATCGCTGACTTTTACTTTGCCAGTTTTTCAGAGCGTAAGATATGTAAATTGGCTTCAGCATTTCGACTAAGACCGACCTTGCCACTGAGTGAGGACTCCAAATAGAGACGCGAGCGCTCTACTAACTTTTTGACAAGGATGCGAATTTCCTCTTGATTGGTGCGAGAGCCGATCCGACTTGTCTCTGAAGCCAAGACATCTTGGCAGACGCTCATAAAGAAGTTCGGCGGTTGATAAATTTTGGTACGCTGCACCATCAGCGTCTTAGAAATCATAATTGCAGCGCGCACCGTCGGTGCAAACTCGCAGCGACCGCTCTCGCGCAAAGCACGGACAATACCAACGATCTCTTCAGCATCAGGCTGAGGAATTTTTGACTTGGCAATAACAATAGCCACTTCGGTCTCAAAATCTGGGTAGTCTAAGTCGATTGTAACCATGCGGTCGCGCAGCGCATCAGCGGCTTTGTGCACCCCAGCGTATTCTTCAGGATTGCTCGTGAAAATGCCTACGAAATTCGGATGCACTTTCAGATAGCCATCTTCACCTGTTCTGCCTGCAGGAATATCCAAGATTTTTTCTTGCAAGACAGAGAGCAGGACGTTGTTGGCTTCGGCACGTGAGCGTGTAAATTCATCATAGAGCAAGGTAAAGCCGTATTTGCAGGCAATCGTCAGGCGGCTATCGACCCAACGTTTAGCAAAATCTTCCTCGACTTTGAGCACACGCGATTGAAAGCGGTCGACGACCCTGCGGCTGTGATAGCCAAACTCACCGCCGACAAGGTCGCTGGTTTTATACTCGGCATCACCATGCAGCATCACGATAGGTCTGCCGATTTTGCTTGCAATGTGCATCGCAAGCGTGGTTTTGCCTGTGCCGCTAGCACCACGCAAGTGAATCGGAAACCCCGCTTCAATGTAAGTCAAGGCGCGGTAGGTCAAATCTTTGACATACTTGGTCTCAACAAAATCAGGTAGGGGCGAGGCTTCTATGACCGTGCTAATATCTTCATTCATCGCTCACGAGTCCTTGTTTCAAGTTTAAGTAGTAGAGTTACCATATCGCCAATTTCAGCAGTAAACTTATCGTTTTTGCTTAGCGAAAGGAATGCTGATAGCAAATTGTTTTTCTGCCTCACTTGGCTCTGCTGCAACGTTCGGCAGAGAGGGCTTTCGTTTAGGTGCACTTGAGGAGAGTTCTGCCCAGATTGCTTGGTTTTCTTTGTGTTCATTGGCATAAGCCAACATCATCGCAGTCGTCTGATTTTTGAGTGTTTGCACATCGGCTTTGATACGGCGCACATCTTGCTGTTTTGCTTGAATAAGGCGGTGAATCTCTTGCATCAAAGCCTGTTGCACGTTCATGCGTTTTTCTTCGTTGGCCTTGAGAGTTGCGCGCACTTGCCGGGCTTTCTGGTCTAAGTCCTGCTTGAGCTGCTGATGCTCAGCCTGCAGGCGCAAGATAAACTGCTGGTAGACGCGCATAAGTTGCTGCACTGTGGCGCGCAGTTCAGATTGATGTTGCGCCAGCATAGTTTCCATTTGCTTTTTGCGTCGCGCATTGTCTTTGCGTATCTGCTCACGCAAGTCATTAATGTCTTGCAAAAGCAACTTGGTGTCACTCTTGATATGCTTGACGGATTCTGTGCGTTCAAGGGCACGGCGCGCGCGCTCTTGACGAGCGGACTTGATATTTTCTACGATCGTGCGCATCGAGGCGCCGCTGGAACTACTCATCATTTTTTCTGGCATAGCGATCCTTGAACTGGTTTAGGCGTTGAAGTTTGAAGCGTTGAAGCATTTCGGCGACTTCTTTGCGCCGTGCTTGGGTTTGCTGAATGCGTGTTTCAGCAGCGGCTTGGAAGGTCTGAAACATGGTTTTCAGGTCCTTGAGCCGTAATTCCTTAGCCTGTGCAAGACAGGCACGCAGTTGTACTGAAAAGGCTTCTTGTTCGGCTCTAAACTCACGCAGGAGTTGGAGCAATTCCTCACGGCGTTTTTGTTGCAACTCTGCAAAGTGCTTCATCAGCGCAGTAACTTCAGCCGTGCGGCGGGCTTGTTCAGAGGGTTCAGCAGACTCAGTTTCAGGTAGCTGGGCAATCTCACGCAAGACTTCTTGGCTGAACTCGGTTTGCTCCGATAAGAATTGACGCACAGATAGAGAAAGTTCTGTTTCACGGCGTTTTTGAGTCTGCAAAGCGTGCTTGAAGATGGCCTCAAAATCCTTGTAGCGCACAGAACGATGCTGCGCAAGCGATTTGCGTAGCGCCTCATCATACTCACTTAGCATGGAGGAACTTGTGCTCTCTTGCAACTCTTTGACGACAAGACCGGCAGCGTCAAGTGCGCGATACAGTGCACGCAGCGCTTCTTCATAGAGCGCGGTCTTTTCAATCTGCAAGAGGCGCGATTCTGAGAGTGTTGTGGCAGACTGGCTCATGATGGTTGCAGACTTAATTTAGACACGTGTGCATCACACACATCTTTTTGTTAGAGCAAAATAGCATTCAAATCCTGTGGACTGAACAACGCACTTGGTGAAATGCACTATGCACTCTGGCAAGGGCATATCAGCAAGCCGTCCTTTCTCCCCTTTAGGCAGCCGTTGCTGTCAGACCAATCGCTTCGGCATACTTGAGGTAGGTTTCGACAGAGGCGATCACAACGCGCGCTTCTACCGACACCAGCTCAATGCCGACCAGCGAGACGCGGGCAAACGCATCAATCACGATACCTTTGTCCAAAATGCGGTCTACCACCTCGGCTAAGCTCGATGAGCCTGTGGATTTTTCAATTGCCATGTGCTCTCCGTTTGATTTTGGTTTCCGCCAAAGTCTGTGTCATTGTGTCGTGCCGTTGCATTGCGGCGGCAACAATGCGCAGCAAATCTATATTAAACCTACAACATTTGTGCCATATATCACAGCAAGAATTTTGGGCGCGATTTTGGCGAAAACTCCGCAAGCTCCGACCAAAATTCTCCAGACACGATGCCTAACATGAGTGCAAGGTCTGCAAAAGAGAGACATCTCAAAGAAGTTTGCGCAGCCTCGGCACACTTTTAGAAGCAACGATGAGCATCATCAGGCTCATGTCAGTTAATGAAAAAGGTCGTATTTTTTGTGATACCTCTCTCGCCTCTAATAACATCTGCTGCATCTTTGAACGGGTCGTGCTCAAAGAAAAGCGTCCAATGCTCATCGGCGGCGCGCTCCAAGAGTTTGCGTTTCTCCTCCATAATCTCAAGCGGATAAAGATCATAGCCCATCACCCAAGGCAGTGGAATATGGGATGATGTTGGAATAAGATCGCCACAGTAACAAACCGAAGTGCTGCCGTCGGTAACACGCACCAGTTGCTGCGCGTGAGTATGCGCATGAGAGAGCATCAGATGCACGCCCGGAAAGAGCTCCTCTTCACCACTTGTAAAGCGAAGTTTATTGTGCTCTAAGAGCGGTACAAAATTTTCTTTGAGGTAACTAGCTTTTTCACGGGCATTCGGATTCATTGCCCACTTGTAGTTGGCTTCTTGCACATAGTAGGTGGCATTCGGGAAAGTGGGCACAAGTTTGCCATCGACAAGTTTTGTTGCGCCGCCAGCATGATCGAAATGCAAGTGCGTGAGAATCACATCGGTAATCTCTTCAGCAGAGACGCCAGCACGACGCAAATTTGCCTCAAGAAAGGAATCCGAAATTTTATACATCTCACGGTATTTGGGCTCCCACTTTTGCCCCATACCTGTATCGACTAAAATTTTTCTGCCATTGCCCACAATCAGCATGGCGCGGGCGGACATCTCAATGCGATTTTTTTCATCAGCTGGATTGCTTTTTCCCATAGCGCTTTTGGCACAGTACCAAACATCGCACCTCCATCAAGTGCGAAGCGCTCGCACTCTACCGCAAAAATCTGATAGTCTCCGATTTGCATAGCCATTAAAAGGTTAAAGTTGAAAAAAGTCAAACTCTCAAGTCCTAGTCTGCACTGACAAGGGTTTGGCGTAGCCAGTCTAACGCCGCTTGTGCAAAGAGTTCTTTGTTGCGCAGTCGATCTTTAGCAAAGTAAAGCGTTTTTAGCTTTTTCTTGGTTTCCAAGTTTTGCGTTAGTAGCAAGTGCAAGACACAGCATACCAACAGGTTTGGTCTCTGTGCCGCCTGTAGGTCCGGCAATGCCTGTTGTCGCTAAGGCAATGTCTGCACCGGAACGCTGCAAGCAACCTCTTGCCATTTCGAGCGCAACTTCTTGGCTCACGGCACCAAATTGCTCCAGCGTCTCATGCCGCACACCTAATGTACGTTCTTTTGCCAGATTGTTATAGACCACATAGCTTTGAATGAAGTAATCAGAAGAGCCGGGCACATTCGTAAGGCGATGGGCGATAAGTCCGCCAGTGCAAGATTCTGCTGTAGCTATGCTCAAGCCACGCTGTTTGAGCAGGGCGCCAAGAAAGGCTTCAAGCGATTGCTCGTCTGTTGCATAAAGATACTTCTGGATTCGTGCTGCGATGGTGGCAACAATTGCGGCATTTTCACGCTCGACTTGCTCACGGTTTGTGCCCCGAGTCGTTACGCGCAAATTGACGCTAGAAGTCTGTGGCAGGTAAGCCAAGGTAGAGCTAGGCGTAAGAAAAGCTTTTTCATCACCAATAAGCTCAGCAAGATGTGACTCGCCAGCGCCGCTCGTCATTAGATGTGTGTGCTTAATGTAGGTCTTTGAAAGCGGTGCAAAATAAGGAATCACAGAGCGGTGCATCATCTCTTGCATCTCACTTGGCACACCAGGCATAATAACGACATATTTACCATCGTAATTTGGAAGATGGTGCAAAATCATACCCGGCGCAGTGCCGCACGAATTCTGCAAGACCATGCAGCCTTTGAACACCATGGCCTGCGAGCGGTTGCTATCAGGCATATGCAAGCCACGCTGCTCAAAGATTTTCAGGCAATTTTGATAGGCTTCTTCGTTGAACTCATATTCTAAACCGAAGAATTCAGCGAGGGCATCTTTGGTAACATCGTCATGTGTTGGACCTAAGCCGCCCGTTATTGCTACGATATCAGCTGCACCCAAGGCGCGTTCAAGTTCCTGCTGAATGGCAAGCTTATCATCGCCAATTGTAACAATGCGCCGCGTGGCAATGCCAATGCGATCAAATTCCTTTGAGATAAAAGTGGCATTGGTATTGACGACCTGACCGATAAGCAATTCGTCGCCAATCGAGAGAATTTCCAGTTGCATGAACATGATATGAAAAAAGGAGCATTGCTAATATACAAAGATAGCACATGTAATAGTAAGTATCGTATTCAGAGGTCTAATTTAGGGATAGAGATGCTTGGTATTTGCGGCGATTTTTTGTATACTCCAAGCATAAAAAAAGCAAAGCATAGGCAAAGTGGCAAAGTAAAATGCAGATTCGACGGCTTTACATCTTTTTGCTAACAGCAACTTTACTGTTCAGTAACCTGAGTGTGGTCTTCACAAAGTGCGAGCATACGCTCTGCCCGTGCTGTACTGCACAAGATAATGCCTGTGCTATGTCCTTCTCTGCGCCACCCTGCTGCGAACAGTGCGACCTTGCTGCAAGCGAAGTCTCCCCTTACGATGCGCTTCAGCCCGAAGGGAAATGCCAATTTTTGCGCGCACTTGCGCTTTTCCCCGAACTGCTGACCTATCCGCTAATCAGTGATTCCAGTTTTCAAGACCGCATCATAGAACCCTGCAAGTCATTCTCGTCGCAACCGCCAATTTACCTGCGCTGCGAGATTCTGCTCATTTGATACCGACCGCTGTTCAAATCTTGTTCTGAACGCGCGCTATGGCTCGTGCCGAGCGTGCACAATTATGGGTTTTAACTTTCTGAGACATGAAAGCACTTCTGTTTTCCTTGCTGCTACTGGGTTTTGTAGGATGTTCATCAGGCAGCACTGAAAAGCCATTCAATGAAGTTTGTCCTGTGATGGGCGAAAAGGTCAATCCGAGGGCAAGAACCGTCCAATACGAGGGCAAAACTTATGGCTTCTGCTGCAATGGCTGCGACAAGAAATTTGCCGCTGAGCCAGCACGATACGCTGCAAACCTAAGCGCAGACGGCAAGGAATTTATCGGACAAAAAGAATCAACCGTACACCAAAAATTTTGAGGATAAAAAGGATATGCGTAAGAAAATTTTTTCTTTCGTAGCAATCACGCTATTTGCAGTAGCTGGTGTTTGCGCTTTGCCACAAGTTAAGGCTGCGGATAACAACAGTGCCTCTGCAGCTTGCTGCTGTTCAGCATGTACATGTGAGGTGTGCACAGACTGCTGCACTGTGGCCTGCACAACGAACACTTGCTGCGACACGCCCATGGCATGCTGCTGTGACTAATGCACAAAGTAGCTTAACAGAGGCAAAGCAAAAAGGGACGCTACGGCGTCCCTTCTTTTTGGGGCTCAGAGATGGTTTTCATTTTGAGCGAAGCGCAGTGCTATCGAGCATGACACCTTCTTTGCCACGCTCAACATAGAAATTCAGCACAGGATCAATATCTCGGACAGTAAGCTGTGTAACGACCGGTTTATCGCCTAATTCAATTGTTTGAAAAAGTATGCCGCTTTGTCGCTCGGCATCATAGCCGCTCATGAGCACGTATTTTCCGGGCTTAAGTTCGGTGCCCAACGTGGCGGCATCAAAGCGAAACTTACCTTGTTGATTGGTCTTGATGCCCTTGAGTTTAGGGATTTGAATAATCAGGGTCTTGAGAACATCGGCTCTATACCTGTTTTTTTCTTTGTAGAAGAGATTAAGCGTGTCATTGTAAGCCATAAAGACTTTCTCGAGCGAGTCTGTATTTTTACCAGCGGTGGCAATAGTTTTGCGCAGGCTATCTATGATGAAATTGATTCGATTTTCGACACTATCAATGATTTTCATTTCTGCTCTGAAGCCTTCGCGCCATTTCTCCAAACTGCGTGAGACAACGCTATCAGCCATCAAAAATACAGGGTGATCAATGAGGGCTTTATCGTTTGCGTTAGCATAACTCATAATAATCTCGCCTTCAATGAAGAGTTCTTTCTTGCTGCAGCCTACGCTAAGCAAGAGTGTAGACAGCATAATGCTGAGCAAAAATCGAGTGAAAGTTTTTGGGTGTAGCATGTCTAATTACTCCTTTTGGCTTGGTTGATAGTTGAGTGGTTAGTTCTTTGGTTTTAAGGCGCAAGATTGCGCATAGCGATTGCAGATGTAGAGATAAAGTTACAAAGTTTACTCAATACACTTGCACTTTGCGTGTGTAGAGGCATTACTGTACCTCGGGCAATTTTACTAAGTTCGTTATATCATGGTAAGCAATTGTAGGGAAAATTATTGGGTAAAAGTAAAATCGCAGTTGTAAGCACGAGCTGTGCTTTCAACATTGAAGTGAAAATTCCCTATATTAGTAGTTTAGTTTAAGCAGCAACAAGGAAGACGCAAGTCAGAACATAAAGCAACAAAACCTCATAATCGCATTCCAACAAATGGTCATCACAAAAGAAGTCGATTTAGGACGAGGCAAAATTCTGCGTATTGAGACAGGCAAGATGGCAAAGCAAGCCGATGGCGCAGCGGTTGTCGGGCTTGAGGAGACAATGGTATTAGCTACGGCTGTTGCCAAAAAAGATGATCCTGTGCCCGGACAGGACTTTGTGCCACTTCAAGTTGAATTTCGTGAAAAGTATTCTGCGGCAGGAAAATTTCCGGGCGGCTTTGTCAAGCGCGAGGGGCGACCAAGTGAAAAAGAAATTCTCTCCGCTCGTCTTATCGATCGTGCCTTGCGCCCGCTTTTCCCTGATGGCTATACCAGTGAGACGCAAGTTGTGGTTACTGTAATTTCTTCTGACCAAATCAATGATGGTGATGTACTGGGTGGCGTGGCGGCGTCAGTGGCGCTTATGCTCTCTGACATTCCCTTCTACACGCCAATGGCCGAGGTGCGTGTCGGCAGAATCAATGGTGAGTTCATCATCAATCCGCATACTGAAGAGCTTGAGAAGAGTGATATGGATATTTGTATCGGTGGCACAAAGGATACGATTTGTATGCTTGAAGGTGAAATGCATGAGATTTCAGAGCAAGACATGCTTGAAGCAATTAAGTTCGGACATGAAGTCATCAAGAAAATTTGCATAGTGCAAGAGGAACTAGCGCGTGAAGTCGGAAAACCCAAGCGCCCCTTCAATCCGATTTTACCACCTGCTGACTTGAAAGAATACATCAAATCGCTCTGCTACGACAAACTCTATGCGTTAGCGCATGAAGCCCTCGCCAAAGACGTGCGTGCAGAGAAAACCAAATTACTCTACGAAGAGACCATTAAAGCTACACTTGAAAAATACAAGGCGGAGATCACGGAAGAAGTCTTGGCTGCGGCGCCTGAAAAAGCCTTGTATCTCAATGAAAAACTAATCAAGCAAGTGATTCACGACCTTGAGCGTGATGCCATGCGCCAGACCATTCTCAACGACCGCGTACGCCTTGATGGGCGCTCGCTCACAGACATTCGTCCCATTTCGATTGAACTGGGTTTGATTCCGCGCTCGCATGGCTCGGCACTCTTCACGCGAGGTGAAACACAAGCCCTGGTTTTCCTTACACTGGGTACAAAAAAGGACGTGCAGTTGATCGATACGCTGACTGAAGATCCTGAAAAGCGATTTATGCTGCATTACAACTTTCCTCCATTCTCGGTCGGTGAAGTCGGGCGGATGACTGGCGTCGGTCGACGCGAGATTGGGCATGGTAACTTAGCTGAGCGTGCCCTAAAAATATGATTCCCGATGAAGTGACATTCCCTTACACCATGCGTGTGGTCTCGGATATCTTGGAATCAAACGGCTCGTCGTCAATGGCTTCGGTCTGCGGCGGCACGCTAGCAATTATGGACGGAGGCGTGCCGATGAAACGACCTGTTGCAGGCATTGCAATGGGCTTAATTAAAGAAGGTGAGCGCTATGCGGTACTCTCCGACATTCTCGGCAATGAAGATCACTTGGGCGATATGGACTTCAAGGTTGCAGGGACAACTGAAGGCATTACGGCGTGTCAGATGGATATCAAAATCGACGGATTGGATTATGGCATTCTTGAAGCAGCGTTAGCCCAAGCTAAAGAAGGACGGATGCACATCTTGAAGATTATGAAAGAAGCGATTGCGGAGCCACGTCCGACGCTCTCTAAATACGCTCCACGTCTGACGACCATACAAATTCCAGTAGAGGCTATTGGTACAGTAATTGGCAAAGGCGGTGAAACCATTCGCAACATTACATCGCAGACCAACACAGAAATTGACATTGCTGACGATGGCACAATCACAATTGCAGCAACAGACAGCGAGTCGGCGGAGCGTGCAATTGCCATTATCAAAGGCTTAACCGCTGAACCTGAAGAAGGTACCGTCTATAGCGGTGAAGTGAAAGAAGTGCGCGATGAGCTTGGTGCAATTGTGGAGTTTTTGCCTAAGATCACAGGGCTCTTGCACATCTCTGAAATCTCGCACAAGCGCATTACCAAAGCCAGCGAAGCGCTCAAAGCAGGTGAGAAAGTCTCCGTCAAACTCATTCGTGTCCAGCAAGACCCGAAGACAGGCAAGACCAAATACAGTCTCTCTATGAAAGCCTTGATGCCGCCGCCCGAAGGCATGGAGACTCGTCCGCCGGCACCGCCACAAGGTAGTTCGCGCAGACCGCAACACAGCGGAACACGCCGATAACAGGCTTTTACGGCAACGACACAATGGACAAACTGGTGATTCAAGGCGGTCGACCGCTCTCGGGTGAAGTTGAAGTCTCAGGGTCAAAAAATGCGGCGCTGGCGCTGATGGCAGCCTCGTTGCTCCCAGCCTCAGGCAAAACCATCATT
Source organism: [Chlorobium] sp. 445 (assembly GCA_002763895.1). Taxonomy (NCBI): domain Bacteria; kingdom Pseudomonadati; phylum Chlorobiota; class Chlorobiia; order Chlorobiales; family Chloroherpetonaceae; species [Chlorobium] sp. 445. Next base: position 44,862 of record NSLH01000014.1, on the reverse strand, counting down.
CAGCGCGTGCCCGACTTGCGCGATGTGCATACGCTAGCTAATCTACTGCGCATCATCGGCGCACGCGTTGAGTATGAACACCACACACTCACGATTTCCGCTGCAAATATCTCACATTTTGAAGCGCCTTACGAATTGGTCAAAAAAATGCGCGCCTCGATTTATGTGCTCGGACCCTTGCTCGGGCGGTTTGGTCGAGCACGCGTCTCGCTGCCAGGAGCTGCGCCTTTGGACCGCGACCGGTGGATTTGCACATTGAAGCAATGAAAAAACTCGGTGCCTCGATTGACCTTGACGAAGGCTACATCGTAGCCAAAGCCAAGCGTAAACGCCTAGTTGGAGCAAAAATTGACTTCCCGCTGGTCTCGGTTGGAGCAACAGGTAATGCGCTAATGGCGGCGGTGCTGGCTAAAGGCATAACCGAGATTAGCAACGCAGCTATTGAGCCTGAAATCACAGCACTGGCACGCTTGCTTGTTAAGATGGGAGCGAAAATTGAAGGCATTGGCACGCCAAAATTGCACATTGAGGGCGTCGATGAACTGTATGCCGTACGTGAAAACAACATCAGCGATCGTATCGAGGCAGGCACACTTCTTGCTGCTGCTGCAATTACGCATGGCAGTATCACGCTCACAAACATTGACACGCGAGAGATGAAAGCCGTGCTCAAAAAATTTGAATCTGCAGGCTGCCACATCACGCTGGGAGACACTTGTATCTCACTGCAAGCCCCTGAGGAACTGCGTCCAACGCATGTTGAAGCAAAACCGTACCCAAAGTTTCCAACCGACATGCAAGCGCAGTGGTCTGCTTTGATGACTCAAGCAAAGGGCACGAGCCGCATCACAGATCACATTTACTTTGAGCGATTCAAACACATTCCCGAACTCAATCGCTTAGGTGCAGATATTGAAATCAAGAAAAACACGGCTATCGTGCGTGGTATCAAAGCGCTGCGTGGTGCAAAGGTCATGTCAACGGATTTGCGTGCATCGGCAAGCCTGATTTTGGCAGGATTAGCTGCCTCTGGTAAAACCGAAGTGCTGCGTGTCTATCACCTCGATAGAGGCTACGAAAAAATTGAGCAAAAACTGCGCAAATTGGGCGCCCAGATCCGCCGCGAACAGTATGATGAATTTGCAACGCCAAAGCCTGCCGATGAGGAATAACGGTAAGGTAGACTGCATCCACCAGATGCCGTAAATAGCCTATCAGTAAATGGTCCACAAAAAATGAATGCTCAATACTCTCGCAGTTGCGTCAGGCTCAAGAACGCGATTTTTTATGCGTATCATGGTGTTGGAGAAGCCGAACACAAGGTCGGCGCACGCTATGAAGTTGATGCGGAACTCTATTTTGATTTTTCAGTGGCAGGACAAACCGACTCACTGCGTCAGACCGTAGATTATGAGCAAGTCTATGCGCGCATCTCAAAAGTGATTACCTCGCGCAAGTTTTATCTTATTGAAGCTGTCGCTAAAAAAATTGCAGATGAATTGATGCTTGATTTTCCAATCTTGGAATCTGTGCATATCAAGGTGCGCAAACGCAACCCGCCCGTGGGTGGCGTCTGCGACTTTGCTGAAGCTGACTACTTTTTGGAACGCCCGAAACACACACCGTAGCTAGCAGTGCTATGCCTCTGTGTTGTAACCACACAGTTAAACCCATACCTGTCCATACTGTAGAAAATGCGCCCTGCTGCAGTATCCTCATGCAAACTTCCTACACCAGCAAGAGATGATAGCCATTCTGCCATATCCAAAACGCAGAGGTGGCGTCTTAATCTTTCATAACAAAAACTTAATATCTTATTTTGAAGCACGCCCTCTATATTTGCAACCGATTTTTTACTGTCTCTCTAACCAAATTAGGAAAATAATGAAGCCCAGATACTTTATCTCTTGGCTTGCACTCTTTGCTATGCTGCTGGTCTGTAGCAGCCTATGGGCACAGGGTGTGAGTACTTCATCTATGATTGGTCTCGTTACAGATACAAAAGGTGAGCCCTTGATTGGCGCAAGCGTAATTGCAACGCATGTGCCGTCAGGTTCGCGCTATGGGGCAATTACCCAAGCTGACGGGCGCTATACCATTCTCGGTATGCGCGTCGGAGGTCCCTATCGCGTTACAGCAAGCTATGTTGGTTACCAGACACAGACCATTGAAAACATTTTTCTCAACTTAGGTACAGCAAGTAGTGCCAACTTCAAATTAGCTGAAGAATCGGCTACCACACAGGAGGTTACTGTTACGGCTGCGCGCAATGCCGCCATCAGCCCTGATCGTACAGGAGCGAACACAGTTGTGCCAAGAGAAGCAATTACCTCATTGCCTACCATTAGTCGTAACTTTACGGATTTTACCCGTCTCACGCCGCAGGCGAACGGCACATCATTTGCTGGGCAAGACAACCGCTTGAATAACATTACGGTTGATGGATCATACCTGAACAACAGCTTTGGTCTTTCTGGCTTGCCGGGTGGACGCGCCAACGTTGCACCAGTGAGTTTAGAAGCCATTGAAGAAGTGGCAGTCTCGCTTGCACCCTATGATGTGCGTCAAGGACTCTTTGTAGGTGCAGGTGTGAATCTGGTAACACGCAGTGGCACCAATAACTTCCAAGGTTCTGCATTTTTCAACCTGCGCAATCAAGCGTTCTTAGGTCGCAAAGCCGCAGGCGTTGAAGTCGGAGCTGCCGCAAATAATTTTAACAACCTGCAAGGCGGATTTCGCTTTGGCGGTCCAATCATTCAAGACAAGCTCTTCTTCTTCGTAGCAGCAGAAACTGAACAGAACTCCACGCCTTTTACGCTTCGTCCTCGCCAGCCCGGAGAATCACCAGGGGGCAACATCTCTCGTCCAACATTTCAACAGATGGATTCTTTAAGCCGGTTTTTACGCCAAAACTTTGGCTACGAAACAGGACCTTTTCAGGACTATACGCAGCAGCGTCCTAGTATGCTCAACTGGCTGGCTAAAATAAACTACAATATCGACGACAATAACAAATTGAGCATACGCTACAATGCCTTAGATGCACGTCAGGATGTGCCTATTAGCCTCAGCTCATCGCTGGGTTTCGGTGCGCGTCAGGGCATCAATGCACTGAGCTACCAAAACTCAAACTATATTCAGTTTGACCGCTTTCAATCTGTAATTGCTGAATTGAACTCTACCTTCGGTGGCAAGTTCTCCAATCAGATTATTGCAGGCTACACTTACCAAAATGAAGACCGTGGTTCACGTGGTGAACTCTTCCCGCTTGTGGAAATTCAAGAGGCTGGAACCACACTGATCTCATTTGGTTTTGAGCCTTTTACACCATCTAACCAGCTTAGCTACTCAACTCTCCAGTTTCAAGATAACTTCTCCTACTTTGCAGGGGCACATACTATCACCGCTGGGTTGAACTTAGTCTACTATAGCTTCCGCAATGTCTTCTTTCCGGGCTCACAAAGCGTGTATGTATATTCCTCTCTTGAAGACTGGTACACAGATGCTAACGACTACCTCCGCAACCCCAACCGTACGCAGTCACCTGTTACGCTGCGTCGCTTCCAATATCGTTATTCGGCTCTACCCGGTGGTGCTGAGCCTGTACAACCAACTCGTGCATGGAATCCCGGAATTTATGTGCAAGATGAATGGCAAGTCCTGAGCAACCTGCGTGTAACAGGCGGCCTTCGCGTCGATATTCCTTTCTTTGAAAATACAGCGTTTGAAAACCCAATTGTGCCAACGCTGGAATTCCGTGATGGCAATGGCAATCGAATCGAATCGCGTACTGATCGCTTGCCGAAAGCGACGCCGCTCTTCTCGCCACGCTTAGGATTTAACTGGAATGTGTTAGAAGATAATTCGCTGCAAGTACGCGGTGGCACGGGCGTTTTCACAGGTCAGCCTGCCTTCGTGTGGATCTCTAACCAAATTGGTAACAATGGTGTGCTTACAGGGTTCGAACAACTTGATAACACCCGTATCCGTCCTTTCAATCCAAGCACAACAGCTTATCGCCCTGCCAACCCACAATTGCCAACCTCAATTGAACTGGCCACGACTGACCCGAACTTCCGCTTCCCACAGGTCTGGCGTACTAACCTCGGTGTAGATTACTTACTACCACTCGGTATTGTAGCTACATTTGACGGTATCTACACCAAAACCTTGGCTGGTATTTCTTATATCAACGCAAATTTGCGTCCAGCGACACGCACATTTGCAGGACCCGATCAGCGTTTGCGCTATGATGGGACGGCTGGTAATGCCAACCGCTTGAACCCCAATGTAACAAGCAATGTGGTACTGCAAAACTCTGGTGATGACTATGCCATCTCGCTGACTGCGCAATTGCAAAAGTCATTTGGCGACAATTGGTTTGGACTTATAGCGTACACTTACACAGATGCACGCAACAACAACAACCCCGGCTCAATCGCATTTGGCTCTTGGGCAAACAATCCGGTCGCTAACAATCCAAACCTGCCAGAGTTGGGTTTCTCTGCAGCAGCCGTACCGCATCGAGTGCTGGCAAGCGGCAGTTACCGCTTTGAGTATGGAATTGGTGCAACCACAATCTCTCTCTTCTGGTCAGGCGCGCCTCAAGGTCGCTTCAGTTATACATACGGCGGCGATATGAATCAAGATGGGGTTGTCAACAACGACCTAATCTTCGTGCCTAACCGCGCCAGTGATTTGTTATTTCTCCCGCTAACCACTGGAGGTCGCACCTTTACGCCAGATGAACAAGCAGCCGCCTTTGATGCTTTCATTGAGCAAGACGACTATTTGCGTACGCGCCGTGGTCAATATGCTGAACGTAATGGCGCGGTCTTCCCTTGGGTCTTCCGTGCAGACCTAGCGGTTATTCAAGACTTCTACCTTGAACTCGGCGGTCAACGCAATGGATTGCAACTGCGCCTCGATATCTTTAATGTCGGAAACTTGCTCAATAGTGAGTGGGGAGTCGGCTGGCAGCGTACAGCGCCATTCCCACTGACAGCTGCAGGAGTCTCGGCAGATGGCAGACCACAATTCAGAATGGCAACAGTCACGACACCGAGTGGCCCACAGCTTTTGAACTCTTCCTTCCAACGTACAGCAAGCATTGCCGACCTGTGGTCTGCGCAGTTCAGCATCCGTTACACTTTTAATTAAAAAGCCTTGTCGTAAATACGCTTGCAGAAACCATAGAGGCGTCCTGAAAAGGACGCCTTTTTTATTGCCTACTGCAATTTGATTAGGCGCGATCACTTTACGTGCGCCTGTAGGGTTGTTAGCACACGGTCTCCACCGTAGAGTGTAGCTGTGAGTGTATCACCAGAATTAACTTTGCCAACGCCTTCGGGAGTACCAGTAAAAATCAAATCACCTGCCTCTAAGCCGAAAATGTGCGAAAGGTAGGAGATTAAAAAGGGGATAGTAAATGTCATCTTGCGTGGATAGCCTTGTTGCACGAGTGCACCATTTTTTGAAGCGTGATCTTGAAGGTCTCTACAGCTTGCAAAGGATGTGCAACAAACTCCGAGACAGCAGCTGCCGTGCGAAAGCCCTTTGAGACAAGCCAAGGCTGACCATTTTGCTTAGCGCGAGTTTGCCGGTCGCGCAGTGTCATATCAAGCCCGACACCAAAGCCTGCAACATAATCAGCTGCTTCAGTTTCACTAATCGCAATAGCACGCTTGCCAATCAGGACGACAAGTTCAAGTTCGTGATGCATATCATGCGAAATGGGCTGACCTTTAAACTGCGGAATGCTAATGCACGCGCCAGAGTGCACCAGCGAACTGGCAGGTTTTGAGAAAAGAATGGGCTCATCAAGCGGCGCCTCAGCAAAATTTAGCCCAAGTTTTTCACGCATTTCTTTGGCATGGGCTTCATAGTTTTTGCCGACACAGTAAATCGTGCTAACGGTCAGGGTCCCCCCGTTGAGTGAAACGCTGCTCATAGTTGTGTTGCATGAGTGTTTGTGCAGAAAGAATAGTCATTTCTGACAAGAAAAGCTAAGGCGCAGCGCAAGCCGAGGAGCACGATGCAACTTTGGTAAAAAGTTAGTATCTTCCCGAAAAGCTCTATCCGCACTAACTGCATTTGCAACAAAGGAGCAATGAAGCGATGGAAAAAGAAAAATTCACGATTGGCATTGAGGAAGAATACCAAATTGTCGACCCACATACGCGCGAGCTAAAAAGCCATATTCAGCAAATTTTGGAGGATGGGACACGCGTCTTGAAGGAGCACATCAAACCTGAAATGCATCAGTCCGTTGTAGAAGTTGGCACGGGCATTTGCGCTAATATAGAAGAGGCACGTAAAGACCTGATGGGGTTGCGCACGGAAATTGCAAAACTGGCAATTTCAAAAGGCTTGCGCATCGTTGCTGCATCTACTCATCCCTTCTCTGACTGGAAGTATCAAGAAATCACTCAGCATGAGCGTTACCATGGATTGGTCAATGACTTGCAGGATATTGCACGTGCCAATCTGATTTTCGGCTTGCATGTCCACATTGGCATCAAAGACCGTGAGGCACAAATTGAGGTCATGAACCAGATTCGCTATCTTCTGCCGCATATTTTGGCACTTACAACCAGTTCACCATTTTGGCTCGGTAGACCAACAGGACTCTTTTCGTGGCGCACTCAAGTCTTCAAAAGTTTCCCGCGCACAGGTATTCCTGACATTTTTGATTCTTACACAGAGTTCGATGACTATGTCAAACTGCTGGTACAAACAGGCTGCATCGACAACGGCAAGAAAATTTGGTGGGATGTGCGACCACATCCATTTTTTGAGACCATTGAAATTCGCATCTGCGACATTCCTACGCGTGTCGATGAATCGCTGGCTGTAGCTGCACTGATTCAAGCGACAGCGAAAACACTCTACGACCTCTACAAACGTAACATGCAATTTCGCCACTACAGCCGCGCCTTGATTGAAGAAAACAAGTTCCTTGCCGCACGCTATGGCCTAACAGGACAACTTATTGACTTTAGTAAGAAACAAAAAATTCCAACCACCGACTTGATTTTAGAATTTCTGCGCTTTGTTGATGATGCCGTCGAAGAACTCGGCTCACGACGCGAAATCAACACCATCTACAAAATTTTAGAGCACGGCACCAGCGCACGCAAACAATTGCAAGTCTATGAAGAAACTGGTGGCGATATCAAAGCCGTTGTAGATTTTCTCATCAAAGAAACATTGCATGGCTTGCCCGTGGAATTGCCGTCTATGGCAAGTACAACGGCATGATCCATCTTAGCAAACTGCACCGCGTTAATTCTTTGGGTAATTCAGTGCATCATACGATAGCTTTTTGAGCATTAAAATAGCTTCAGCGACTTGAAGCAGTTCGCGCAGTTCCAAGACCTCTTCACGCGTGAAAGCCATAGTAACACCTGTCGGTTGCAGTGCCACAAACACCTTGCGATGATAAGGCTTGGATTCATTAGCAATTTCATAGCGATCAAGGTCAAGTTGATCAATGCATTGCTTGAATCCTGCAAGCCCTTTTGCATCAAAGCGCAAAAAAAGGTTGCCGAACTCGAGTTGAATGACATTGCAGCTAGCATCGCTAATCATGCACCCATGGCTGGTCTTGTGAATCGTCGTCTTGATTTGTCTCTGCTTTTGCATCGTTGATTGCTCCTTTCAAGGATAATGATAAGTGAAATTGACTTAGAGCGTAAGGCGTACGCCAAGTGTCGCCACGCGTCCCTCTGCAGGAATAATGCCCGGTCCTGGATAGCCACCAGCACGGCGCGTAAAATAGCGTCGGTCAAAAATGTTATTGACATTGGCTTCTAATGTAGCAAAACTCAATACGCGTGCCTGCGCGCTGAGGTCAAAAACCGTGTATTCAGGAATCACGCCTTGAATACCGTTAGCTTGAAAAAGCGTATTGTTGGCATCACTGAACGACTTGCCAACATAGCTACCTTGAAAGGTTAGTGAAAAAATAGAGCGATAACGGTAAGTAAGCCCGGCGCGCGCAATCCATTCCGGCGCAAATTCTACACGGTTACCCTGAATTGATCCTGAAAGGGGAGAGCGACTATCAGCAATGTATGTGGCGTTGATATAGCTCAACGCGCTAAAGAGGTCGAGTGAACCAAAGGTTTGTGCTGCTGATTTACCCCCAAAGGCAGCAATCGCATCAAACTCTACAAAGGCTTCTATCCCAAAATGACGACTTGTGCCTACATTAGTACGCAGACCGTTGGGGAAGCGTGCAGAGTCAGCGCCGAGTTGTGCACGGTTGAGTGTGCCAACACGGTCGCCATAAATCATGAAGAATGCACCAATATCGTATGTCAGAAACTCGTCAATGAAACCGCGAAATCCTACATCAGACGACCAGCCTGATGACGCACGCAGGTTCTCATCGACATCAATCAGTGAATTCTGAAATTGATCGCTAAATAAAGCCGGGCGATAGGCTTGCGCAATGTTGGCATACACCTCGAGTTCATCAAGTGGACGCAGCAAAGCACCAAGACCGAGCAGCGGTATGGCTTCACGGGTTGTTTTGTTCACACTGATAAAACCGCCGATAGGTTCAAAAAAAGCATTTGTACCACGACTGAACTGCCCGCTGCCAACTGTTGTGATGTAGTCCAGGCGTGCACCGGGCGTGAGCGAAAAAATTGGAGACAGCGCAAGTTTGAACTCTGCAAACGCGGCAAGATTCTGAACCGTGAAGTTCAGATCTAACGAGTGCTCACCACGAAAGGTCATATCGTAGCCCTCGCCATCAGCGCCACGTGCACGGCGGCGCTCTGTATTGCCCCGATAGTAGCGCACACCCGTGACGAATGCACTGCGGTATCCCAAAAAGTCAAACTCATGCAAAAGGCGAGCTTCGGTGCCAAAATTGGTGTAAAGGTCTTGATCAGCGCGCCGTGGATTGACAAGGCTATCAATAACAGTTGGCGCAGTAATTAGCCCGATGCTATTGCGCTGTGCAAGGAGGGCAAAGGCTTTCACACTAAGGCGTGTGTAGTCTGAAAAAATATGGTCATAACTTAATGTGGGAATTGCCCAAGGTGTGCTAAACCAGTCACGTGCGCGCGTGGCTTGTCGTGCATTAGCAGCATACTGTGCTTCAGTTAGCCCACCCGGTTGCTGCAAAAGATAGTTCATGTAGGTCAGGGAGAACCCCAGTTTGCCTGCGTCAGAGAGTTGGTAGCCGGCACGCGCATAGAAAGTCCCTTGCGTAAAGCGGTTATTTTCGCGCCAAGCTAAACCCGTGCGAAAGTTGAGATAAGTGTAGTAGTCAAACTTATCGACCGTGCCGCCAGCAGCTGTGTAGGTTGAATAAAATCCTGTTGAACCCAAGAGTTGAGAAGTCTCCAGCGTGAAAGGCTTGTCGCACGGAGCGGATTTCGTAATGTAGTTGAGCAACCCGCCGAATTGAGGACCATACTGCAAGGAAGCAGAGCCGCGCACGAGTTCAATGCGCTCAAGTGATTCGTAAGGTGGCGTGTAGTAGGCTTCAGGATAGCCAAAAATATCGGATGAGATGTCATAGCCATCTTTTCGTGTGTTAAACTCCCACGAGCGGTTTGGGCTAAGACCACGCACCGCCACACCAGCTTGAAGACCGCCACCGTCTTGCTCCCAGACAAAAACGCCAGGTGCACGCACAAAAGCCTGACGAGTGTTGTTCAAGGCAAAGTTGCCATTTGACCCTTGAATTTGAATGACCTCAGTCTTTTTGCCGCTGAAAATGCCTGTACCTTCAATGTCGCGTAAGAAACGCTTCGGAGCGCGAATGCCTGTAACTTCAACCTCTTTGAGCTCAAAAGACTTGATACTATCGAGCTGCGCCTCAGATAACTTGGCATCCTGACCCATCATAGCACAAGGTAAGAACAAGAAGAGTAAGAAAAGAGATAATTTGAACAGCATAGTAGTAGTGAAGATGAAATTGAGAGTTCATCTTTTTTTACTTACTTAGACTTAATCTAAATTAGATATAAAAGGAGAGAAATCCAAATGTGGAACTTAGGTTATCCACACGGGTGGGAACTGTCGGTGGTACATAGCATGCAAGCATGGGGCGTTAAGTTGCCGAAGAAGGTTTTATCTTGTGCGTTTGGAAGACCGAAAACAGATGAAGCACAAGCACGCGCATGTTCTCTAAACTGCAGGCACTGCTCAAGGATACCTCCATCTATGGCGTAAGCACCATTCTGGCACGAGGCTTGAATTATCTGCTGGTGCCTTTCTATGCGAATTTGCTCTCGGCGGACGACAATGGGATTCAAGGTCTGATTTACACAAACATGGCTTTCGCCATGATTTTCTACACCTACGGCATGGAGCAAGCCTACCTGAAATTTGCTGCAGATGCTGCTAAGAGAAATGAGCCGACTGATACAGTATTTGCTACACCATTTCTCTCTCTACTTTTTACATCCACACTGTTTTCAACGGGCATTGCACTCTTTGCTGAATCACTGTGCGATGCAATGAGCCTTGATCGTTCAGCAGCTATCTATGTACGACTTGGCGCCTTAATTCTCTTTCTCGATACGCTGATTACGATTCCGATGACGCGCCTGCGCCAAGAACGCCGTGCAGCAAAATTCGCCTTGATTCGCCTGTCAAATGTCGCTGCAACGGTCGTATGTAGTTTGCTCTTCCTGATACCGCTCAAACTGGGGTTGTTAGGTGCATTCTTGGGCAACATTGTCGGGTCGCTAGTTTCGGTGGTTTGGCTATTGCCTACCATGCGCTTGCCGCGTGTGGCATTTTCGCACGCGTTACTCAAAGAACTCTTGCGCTACGCGTTGCCCTTTGTGCCGAATGGACTGGCAGCGGCGCTCATTCACTTCATTGATAGAAATCTGCTCATTCGCCTCTCACCAGAGGATATTTTACGCATCTACGGTCAAGCTATGACCGCTGAAGCATTGGTCGGTATCTATATGCGCATCTATGCTTTTTCGACACTGCTTCAACTTGTCATTCAGATGTTCCGCTTTGCGTGGCAGCCATTTTTTTTGCAACATGCTTCAGATAGCGATGCCAAAGTGCTGTTCAGTCGCGTGATGACGCTCTCATCTATCAGCATGATCTTTATTGCATTTGTGGCGGCAGTCTTTGTACCGCCTCTGATTCAAACACACTGGTTTGGGCGATTTTACATTCTGCCGCCACCGTTTTGGATAGGCTTACCGCTTGTCCCTGTGCTATTTCTTGCGCCTGTGTTTGAAATGATGAATACTAATCTTGCTGCTGGGTTAATGATAGAAAAAAAGACCGAAGCCTTGCCGATTGTAACTGCAATTGGTGCAGCGATAACTTTTGTGCTTTGCCTTGTTTTAATTCCACAACTTGGCATGATGGGTGCTGCTATTTCGAGCGTAGCGGGATCGCTGGCAATGACGATAGGCACATATGTCTTTTCGCAGCGCGTGTATCCTAACGCATTTGAGTGGGGTAAAATTGGGCTTGCGTTTGCATCGGCAGTGCTGCTCTGGTGGGTCTCAACACAGGTCTTAGTGAGTCTGCTGTGGCAAGCTGTCGGTGTCGTCGTGTTTGTTGGAATCTTATCGATATTCTTTCGGCGCGAAATCCGTATGCTCGCAAAACGCATGCTGGTGCGTCAGACAGCGCTGGAAAAGCCGAGCGGATCTGAATGAGCAAGAGCATCACGTTCAGAGTGCATCAGGCAAATTCAGCGACCAAACATTTTGTCAAGCTCTTCCAACGACAGTTTGATGATAATCGGTCGACCGTGTGGGCACACATAGGGCATAGATGTAGCAAAAAGTTGATCAATCAAGACTTTCATTTCATGCTGCGAGAGTTTGTCGCCAGCCATAATTGCACTGCGACAAGCGTATGAGGCGGCAAGCGTATGCCGATGATCTAAAGAAAGTGTGGTTTTGTAGGTTTGATATTGCTCTAAGATATCGCGCAGGATATGCTCTTCGGAGCCTGCACGCACATCTGGCGGTATGCCTTCAATTAGAATGGTGCGGTTGCCAAAAAGTCGGAAAGAAAAGCCAAGCCGCACCAGATCGTCTTGAATCTCTTCTAAAATTTCAGCTTCCCAAGGTTTGAGCTCGAGGCGTTGTGGAAAGAGCAATTGTTGTGAGTTAGGCACGCCTGAGTTCATTACGGAGAGGGCACGCTCGTATAGGATGCGTTCGTGTGCAACATGCTGGTCGATAATCATGATGCCAGATTTGATTTGTGTCAGAATGTATTTGTTGTGGATTTGCCACACAAAGTTTTCACTTGTCTTCTCTTGGGGAGCGGTAGTATCGGATGGGAAGATAACTTGCTGTGAGGCAGGCTCAACAGGCAAAGCAGATGATGGAGCTATGCGAGAAAATTCGTCGTCCGAAAAGTGCTTGGAGGCACTGCGCTCTTGCATCTTGAGCAAGTCTTTGTAATCGCGGTAAAGTGCCTCTGTTGCACGAACCTCACGCTCGCGTGTCTCATAGCTTAGGCGTTTGGAAATGCCCACAAAATTTGGCTCTGTGGGCGACTGTGTCATTGGGGTAGGCGATGAAAGAAAAATTGGTGGGTCTGTACTTGACTTATCTTCAATTTTCACAGCAGGAGAAAAGTCCAAGCGATGAATGGCGCTACGCACAATAGCATGTACCATTTGATAGACATGTCGCTCATCGTCGAACTTGACTTCGAGTTTTGAGGGATGCACATTAACATCAATGCGCTTTGGGTCGAGCGTAAGATGCAGTAAGTAAAAAGGCTGTTCGCGTTCACCAAGCAGTTCGCCGTAGGCTTGCGCAACAGCATGTGAAATCAAGCGGCTTTGTACCACACGGTGGTTAATGAAAAGAAATTGCTCGTGCTTGCTGCGCTTGGTCATCGCTGGCTTGCCTAAGTAGCCTTTCAGTGACAGCACAGCGTTGTGCTCAGAGACTTCAAGCAAGCCTTGCGAAAAATCTTTGCCGAAAAAGAAATCGAGCCGCGCCAGTAGTGCTTCATCTTTGAGACGAAAAACATCTTCGCCGTCGGAAATGAATGTAAAGGCAATGTCAGTATGAATCAAAGCTTGGGCTTGAATGGTTTCGTAGATATGCTTGAACTCCGTTGCATGAGACTTGAGAAACTTGCGTCGTGCAGGGACATTGAAGAAGAGATTACGCACACTGACTGATGTGCCATCTGCACCTTGTGAGAAGGTTGTTTCTTGAAAGATTCCCCCATCGACGCGAACCAGCGTGGCAAGTGTATCCTCACGGCGTTTGGTTTTGAGCTCGACTTGTGCGACAGCAGCGATACTTGCAAGGGCTTCACCACGGAAGCCAAGAGTATGCAGGTTTTCTAAATCTGCCACATCTGAAATTTTGCTTGTCGCAAAGCGCTCAAAGGCAAGCACCGCGTCGTCGGCAGCCATGCCACAACCGTTATCGACAACTTGAATTAGGGTCTTGCCAGAGTCTTTGATATTGATTAAAATCTCATCAGCACCTGCGTCAATCGCATTTTCTAAAAGTTCCTTGACAACAGAGGCTGGACGTTGCACCACCTCGCCAGCAGCAATTTTGTTAGCGATGACATCAGGCAGTTTCTTGATTATTGCCATTGCTCTTAGTATTTTGTCAAAGTTTTATTCGTAAAGAGTCTATTCGCCATTCGTTCTACCAAAAGAACTCTTTCAACAAAACAACAAGTTATTAAGCAAAACCGCAGCATCCGAATATTTTGTTTCTGTTAAGTTTTTGAAAGTTTGAGAACGATTCTTTTTTTTGTAGGTTTCGCACTTGTATGCAAACCTTTCTCAAATGACAAAATCCGTAGTTCTGACCGGCGGCACAGGACTTATCGGCTCAGAAATCTTTAAGCAATTAAAAACAAAAGGCTACGAAGTTAAGCTGTTCGTGCGCGACACAGAAAAGGCAAAGCGCATGTTGCAAGGGGCGAAGGAGTATGTGAAGTGGGATGCACTGAAAAGTGAAGGCGCGTGGCAAGAAGAACTTGAAGGCGTAGATGCTGTAATTCACCTTGCAGGCACGCCTGTTGCAGCACGGTGGAATGACGAGTATAAGAAGCAGATTTATGACTCACGAGTCCTAAGCACGCGAAGCCTTGTGCAAGCACTATCCAAAGCTACAAAGAAGCCTGAGGTCTTTATCTGTGGGTCAGCAATTGGGTACTACGGTATTCAAGGATATGGTGAGAGTGTCGTGGAATTGACGGAAGAGTCGCCAGCAGCGAATGACTTTCTTGCTAAAGTTTGCGTGGATTGGGAACGTGAAGCCTTTGAAGCAGAAACTTTTGGCGTAAGAACGGTAGCTGTACGAACTGGTGTGGTGCTTTCTACAAAGAGTGGCGCGCTAGAAAAAATGCTGACGCCGTTCAAATTCTTTGCGGGCGGTCCGATTGGCTCTGGAAAGCAGTGGGTGTCGTGGATACATCTGGACGACGAGGTGGAGATTTTTCTCTTTGCTTTAGAGCGAAAAGATGTACGAGGCGTGCTCAATGCGACGGCGCCTGAACCTGTGATGATGTCGACGTTTGCAGATACGTTAGGTAAAGTGATGTCACGCCCGTCGTTCTTTGCTGTGCCAAAAGCAGCGTTGCAAGCGCTCTTTGGTGAAGCAGCGGATGTAATTGCAGAGGGGCAGCGCGTTGTGCCAAAACGCTTGCAGAGTTTAGGATTCACATTCAAGTATCCGCACTTAGAAGTTGCTTTGAGAGACATTCTGCAGCGCGGGCGATAACCTGCAGGCAAAGGAGCATCAGATTTGAAACTTGGAGTTTTTGACAACAAGACGTTCCTGAACATCCTGAACAACTAATTATTTTGCTTGCTATGGCTGACAAGAAAGACAATCAACAACTCACGTTTCAATACACCGAACTTGTCATTTACGGTGTGCTTTTTCTACTGTTGGTGGCTGCTGTCTTTGTGCTCAATATCAATCTCTCTAACGAGAGCCGCCGTGATACTGAACAAATCTTTTGCGCTACGAAGCAGCAAGAATACTGGGGGCGCGCTTACCGCAATTTGCTCAAGACACAAACTACACTGGCAGAATACGAATTAGTGATAGACGATAGCACCCAACTTGCCCTAGCTGAACAAAAGCGCGCAACAATCGACACAAGTTTCCGTCTCTATCGCCGCTCCATTGAAATTTTTGATGGAACAGTCAAGGCGCTCGACAAAGGCGGAAAGATTATGCTAGAAGGCGCGCAGTATGAAATTGAGGCGGTAAAAGACGACCGCGCTCGCAAGTATATCTTGGATATTGCAAACCGCTGGTATCCACGCGCTGATTCGCTTATTGGTATTGCGCATCAATATGAAGGCACGCGTAAACTCAATTCAGATATGCTGCTTGCCGCTATTGATTTTGCAGTGCAGAATGATGAACTGATCCTTGCTGATAACCGCGACTTTATCGTCAAGCTCGGCGAATTAGCCGCTGAGCGTCAAACAAGGCTGCAGACAATTCAAATCATCGCCTTGATTGCCAGCATCGTCGTCTTCGCCGTGATGGCGGTGCGTCTGACGATTTCACTGCGTAAGCAAGCCAAAATCATTCAAGAGTCGCAAGGTCAATTGGTACAGTCCGAGAAAATGGCGTCACTTGGTCAAATGGTCGCTGGTCTTGCACACGAGATGAATACCCCATTAGGCTTCGTACGCAATAATGTGGAAATCATCCGCGAAAACGAAAAGGAAATACAGGCTGCTTTCCATAGCGCCAATGCGGTGCTCAAGGATCTTGTAAAGGGCAACTATGCTGAAGTCGAGAAAACAATTCCTGAGACCATCAAAAAACTTGATGAGCTTGAGAAGATCGGTGTTGTGGATGAAAATAGTATGATGCTTGAGAGCGCATTGCAAGGTATTGACCGCATTCAGGAACTGATTGTAAATCTCAAGAACTTCTCGCGCCTCGATCAATCAATGATGCAGTCAGCAAGCGTCAATGAGTGCTTAGATTCTACATTAGTTATTGCAAACCACATCCTCAAACGCCATGTGACTGTGCATAAAGAATATGGACAATTGCCAAACATTCTCTGCGCCCCTGCTCAGCTTAACCAAGTGTTCCTGAACCTCATTACCAATGCGGCTCACGCTATGGAGAAGAAAGGTCAAGGTAACCTTTGGATTAAGACTTACATGTCATCAAAAGCCGATGAAGTGGTGGTGCAGATCTCCGATGATGGCACAGGTATCCCGAAAGAGATTTTGAACAAAATCTTTGACCCGTTCTTTACCACTAAACCCGTAGGTCAAGGCACAGGAATGGGGCTCTCTATCTCAAAGAAAATCGTTGAAGAGGGTCATAAAGGACGAATTGAAGTGAAAAGCACCGTAGGTAAAGGCACAGATTTCTTCATTTACTTGCCCATGAAGACAGAAATAAAAGAAGAAAAAGTCTTCGAAAATGTGCCAGCACTAAACTAAAAAGAACATTCTAAATTTTGCTGAAAAACCGTATCTTTGAAAATGATTTCAAACAGAGTGAATCTACTATGTCTACAGGTCAGTCGAACATCAATATTCTACTGGTTGATGATGAGCCGCTAGTATTGCAGTCGCTCTCTGCTACGTTTCGCCGTCAGTACAATATCTTCACTGCCACAAATGGTAAGGACGCGATTGAGATCGTCCGCCAAAACCAAATTCATGTTGTGCTGAGCGACCAGCGTATGCCCGGAATGCTGGGGCATGAAGTGCTGCGAATCATCAAAACGATTAGTCCAGCTACGATTCGCATTTTGCTGACAGGATACAGCGATCTGGACGCAATTATGAATTCTGTAAACTCGGGCGAGGTGTTCCGCTACCTCACAAAGCCATGGAAAGTCGACCAACTGCGTGAGACAGTAAGCGCAGCAGCTGAAATTGCAATGAAGGTAAGTCAGGTCTATCCTGACCGCGCGGACATCATGAAGAACAAAGCAAATGTCCCCATCGAAGAGATTGCCGAGGAAGAGCCGCCACCACCAATACCTGCTGAACAGCAAGGCTACTTGCTAATCGTAGAATTCAACCGTGAGCAGCTGAACACGATGATAAAAGTCTTCGAGAAAAAGTATAAGGTCTTGCCTGCTGGCTCAATTCAAGAAGCCTTTGAAGTGCTCTCAAAAAATCCTGTGGCTGTGATGGTTACTGACCTCAATCTTAACAGCGAAGATGGAATGGATTTTCTCTATGCAGTTAAACAAGAATATCCTGACATTGTTACAATTCTGCTCACGCAAGTACGTGATGCTTTACTTGCAATTAAATCCATTAACGAGTTCCAAGTCTTTCGTTATCATGTAAAGCCATGCTCGGTAGAAGATTTGGATAAGACCATACAAGCTGCATTTGAACGCGCAAGAACTTACAAAACACAGCCGTCACGCAATATTCATGCCATCGCTCAGCAAGTTACGCCAAAAATTATTGAGCAGCAAGCAACAGAAAAAGGCAATTGGTGGCGCGACAAACTACGTGCAGCAAAGAAACTCTTCGGCGTGGGCTAAAATCAGCACAAAAAGTCAGTAAATTAAAGTCGCTCGTAAATCGGGTGACTTTTTATTTTTAAGCATATCTGCAAGTCTTCAAAAATCTGCACCTCACATCATGTATCGTGTTGCACTCTCGGAGTTTGAGGGACCGCTTGATTTGCTACTCTTTTTTATCAAGCGCGACGAACTCAATATCTACGACATTCCCATTTCCAAAATCACAAACGATTTTCTTGAGTATTTAGAAGCGCTGCAGACACTTAATCTGGAAGTCGCTGCAGATTTCATCTATATGGCATCGGTACTCATGAGCATCAAGGCGAAAATGCTCTTGCCGCGCCCAGAGGTAACTGAAGGTGAGCTGGACGAATTCGATCCACGTACAGAACTTGTGCAGCGGCTCTTAGAATACAAACGCTACAAAGAAATGGCACACACCATCCAACAGCTTGAAGAGCAGCGTCGCAAACACTTCCCACGCCTACACTTCGAGAGCATTGAAGCCCCACTTGCCGAAGAACCCTTGCTCAAACGCCCTACACTCTTTGACTTGATTCAAGCCTATCAATATGCACTGACCCATATGCCTAAAAAAACAGTGCATGAAATCAAACGCATTCCTGTAACGATTGAGCAACAGTCAGAAAAAATTTTAGCACGACTTGAAACCAGTTTGCAACTCTCGTTCTTCGAATTCGTGCGAGATGCACAAGAGCGCATTGTGGTCGTTGTAACATTTCTTGCCATCTTGGAAATGGCAAAAGCGCACTTGATTACCATTCTTGTGCGCGAGGATTGCAATGACTTCTGGATATCTAAAGTTGCTTAAAGTTGCTTAAGCCGCACAAACAGTTCAATTGATGCTTGTCTCAACACCATGCCTGAAATCACTGCGTTTAGAGGACTGACTTACAATCCTCAAAAATCAGCGCATTTGACGATGTGCTGTGCCCGCCTTACGATGTCATTTCGCCAGAGCAGCAAGAAATGCTCTACGCTAAATCGGAGTACAATGCTGTGCGGCTCGAGTTGCCAAAAGAAGAAAACAAATACGATGTGGCAGCTGAGCGCCTGCAGACCTGGCTGCATCAGGGTGTCTTGCAGCAAGATCCAGACGAGGCGATTTATCCCTACTACCAAACATTTACTACAAAAGACGGGAAGACCTACACACGCAAAGGCTTTATTGCACGATGCGGGTTGTATGAGTTTGATAAGGGAGTTGTCTTACCACACGAAAAAACACTCTCTGGTCCAAAAAAAGATCGCCTGCAACTTTTCATCAAAACGAAAGCCAACATCAGCCCAATCTTCGGACTGTACAGCGACAAAGAAAAACTGACCGATGTGGCACTTAACGATTTCACACAGCGTGCAACACCATTCATAGACGCTATGGATTATCAACAGGCGCGCAATCAAGTCTGGCGATGCACGGACAGAAGTATCATAGAGCATGTCTGCCAAGTACTGCGCGAGAAACAAATGTTTATTGCTGACGGGCATCACCGCTATGAAACCGCAATTAACTACCGCAACTTACGAATGGCGGAAAATCCAAATCACACAGGCAAAGAAGCCTACAACTTCATCATGGCATTTATGACGAATATGTTTGATGAAGGACTCGTAGTTTTTCCAACGCATCGCTTGGTGCATAGTTTGCCCAATTTCGATCTGGTAGGACTGCTTGAAAATCTCAATCTATTTTTCGGTGTGCAAGAGCTCTCGGATAAGCAGAGACTTAAGGAATTTCTTGCGCTGTATCCACGCAGTGCCTTTGGGCTTGTAACGCCCTCAAAAATTTTCGGTATTCATCTTGCCTGCGATTTAGACAAAGCGATTCCAGAACCGATGCCGCATGAACTTAAAGCGCTCGACGTGACACTACTACATCATCTTATCATCGGCAAAATGCTAGGCATTTCCGCAGACGCACAAGCCTTACAGAGCAATTTGAATTATTCAAAAGATATGGATGAAGTCTTTGAGAGTGTGCAATCAGGCAAGGCACAGCTGGGTTTTGTGATGAATCCTACAAGTGTTGCCGAAGTAGAAGCTGTCTCAAAAATTGGCGAGGTGATGCCGCAGAAATCTACCTTCTTTTTCCCGAAGGTGCTTACAGGTGTTGTGATTCATAGCCTTGAATAGCGCAGGCACACAAAGCGATAGAGCAAGAACTGAGACGCGCGGCGCAGAGCATGTTCAGGCTTGCACCGTGCATCTCAATTCTTACTATTCTTACTTCTCTGCAAAATCGCTGTGATGTCAAAAGACAGGTGTTTCTTCGTAAATACCAAATACTTCACGCAGAACATCGCAGATTTCACCAAGCGTTACATAGCGATGCATGGCTTCAACAAGATGAGGCATAAGGTTTGAGCCATCTTGTGCAGCTTGACGAATATGCGCAAGCGATTCATTGACAGCATCTTGATTGCGTGAAGCTTTAACTTCACGAAGGCGCGCAATTTGCTTCTCTTCGACTTCGGGCGTAATCGTCAGAATTGGAATTTCAATCTGCTCATCAGGTTCTTGAAATGCATTCACACCGACAATAATGCGCTCCTTGCGATCGAGTTCTTGTTGATAGCGATAAGCAGCATCAGCAATTTCTTTTTGCATATAGCCTTGCTCAATTGCTTCAATGACGCCGCCAAGTTGGTCAATACGCTCAAAGTACTTTTCGACTTCCTGTTCCATTTTCAGTGTCAGCGCTTCAAGGTAGTAGCTGCCGCCGAGTGGGTCAACCGTGTTCGTAACGCCAGTTTCATACGCGATAATTTGTTGCGTTCGCAGCGCAATTTTGACGGCTTTATCGCTAGGCAAGGCAAGTGCTTCGTCCATGGAATTTGTATGCAGTGATTGGGTGCCGCCAAGCACAGCTGCAAGGGCTTGAATCGCCACACGCACGATGTTATTCTCGGGCTGCTGAACTGTGAGCGTGCACCCAGCAGTTTGGGTGTGAAAACGCAATTGCCATGAGCGCTCGTCTTTGGCACCGTATTTGTAGCGCAAACGTTTTGCCCAAATTTTACGTGCAGCTCTAAACTTGGCAATTTCTTCAAAGAAGTCGTTGTGTGAATTGAAGAAAAATGAAATGCGCGGCGCAATCTCATCGACATCAAGTCCAGCAGCAAGGGCATGCTCAAGATAGCAAAAGCCATCAGCAAGCGTGAAAGCCAGTTCTTGCACCGCTGTAGAGCCAGCCTCACGAATATGATAGCCACTTACCGACACGGGGTTAAACTTCGGCATTTCTCTTGCACAATACACAAACATATCCGTGATGATGCGCATCGACTGACGTGGCGGATAGATGTATTCTTTCTGTGCAATGTATTCTTTAAGAATGTCGTTCTGAATAGTGCCGCGTAATTTACGAATGTCGCGACCTTGACGCTGTGCCGTAGCGATATACCCAGCAAGCGCAACCATGGCGGTGGAGTTAATCGTCATTGAGGTAGAGATCTCTTCCAAATTGATGCCCTTGAAGATAATCTCCATATCGGCAAGTGATGAAAATGAAACGCCACAGACCCCGACCTCACCTTTAGCAAAATCCGAATCACAGTCATAGCCCATAAGTGCTGGCAGGTCGAACGCAACAGAAAGGCCTGTTTGACCGCGCTCTAAGAGAAAGTGATAGCGAGCATTGGTTTCCTCGGGCGTGGCAAAGCCCGAAAAAAGGCGCATGGTCCAGAGTTTGCCCCGATAAAGGTTGTTGTGAATCGAGCGCGTGTAGGGAAAATCACCACTATGACCGATTTCAGTGTTGTAGTCAATGTCTTTGATGTCAAGTGGCGTGTAAAGCGGCTTGATTTTCTCCCAGCTAAGGTTTTCATATTTGCCAGGCAGTTCTTTTGTCTGACGGTTCTTTTCCAGCCACTTTTGATAACTGGCTTCTAATTGCTCAAAATCAGTTGCACCAAACATAGAGTGTGTCATTGTCAAAGTTGATTGGATACGCTTATTTGAGACGACAAATTACACAAGTTTTGCAAAAACAAAATCGCTCTATAACTGAGGAACTATAACCGAGGAAGCAGTGGGTAGATAAGCGTAATTGAGTGCGGAGTATTAGCACACATGCCCTGATGAGGCGCAGAAAAGCTCAAGCTTGAAAGCTTGCATGCTTTCGTGCTGTTTGATCTATCAGTGCCCGATAGCAAGGTGGTAGATATTCTTTGCCATAATTTTGGCTTGTACCCAAAGCGGCGCAGGTACCATTTTTTTGTAGAGATATGAATCGAAGGTGATTTGCTGCACGTGCTTATCCTGACAGATTGCAACGAAACTTTCACGCAAGCGATCGTTGCGGTAGTAGAGCCACTGCAAGAGGGCTAAGCCGGCATAAATCGGGAAGTATGTTTTGCGAAAGGTTTTCTCGTAACTTGCAAAAGATTTGGTGCGTCCTGCCATCACATCAAGTAAAGTGTGCGCAGCCATTTTCCCACTTTTCATAGCAAAGAAAATGCCTTCGCCGTTTGAGGCAGTAACCAATCCAGCGGCATCCCCGACAAGTGCGGCATTGCCTTTGACAAACGACTTACGCGGGTGCATAGGAATCTTTGCAGCCTCTTCGTAATACGGCTCTACTGTCAGACCTAACTTTTCACGAAAACGCTTCTGCAACTGTTTGATATTGCCGTTGATGTCCTCTGTGCCAGTGCCGACAGCGATGTGGTCGGCTTTTGGAAAGACCCAGGCATAAAAGTCAGGTGAGACTTCGCCGTCGAACCAAATCTCGACAAGGTTATGATACCGTTCAAGTTCAGGCACATAGTGGAAGCGTTGTTGCATTGCCACGGCTTTGAACTCATTAGGAGGAAACTCAAGCTCATGTGCAGTTTTGGAATTTGCACCATCTGCACCGATGACATACTTTGCTTGAAGTTCAGTTACGCCAGCACCTGTGCTATCTGCAAAAATGTGGTAGCCATCGGCAAGCGGTTTGATGGCACGCATTTTAGCTTCAATGAGTGTGGCGCCTGAATGTGCGGCGCGTTCACGCAAGAACTTATCGAAGCGCTCACGGCGTACCATGCCGACATAGCCGTTTGGCATAGACATTTCAATCACGCGCCCTTTCGGAGAACGAACCGCCATATGCGTTACCTTGCGCTCAATGAGGTCTTCTGCAATCTCGAACTCTTCGACAAGTCCTAATGGAATTGCGCCGCCGCATGGCTTTGCATTGTTCAAATTGCGTTCTAGCACTACTACATCGAGCCCGGCTTTGGCAAGTTCGTTGGCAGCAGTTGCACCAGCTGGACCGCCACCGATAACTGCAACATCACACTTCATAAATGAACTCCTTACTTCAATGTTTCAAGTTTATAGCAAAAAGAAGTTACACTATGCGTGCGCAGGAAATGTGCAGAATTCTACTCTGAAGCAGACGATTTGGACGATTTTCGTAGGAAGTGAAATTTTTAGGACAAGGTTGCTCAATAGACGCGCTGCACAGTTTGCAGTGGCGCTCTGAGAAGTTGCGCACGGCGATTTTTTGGGCATAGACGAGCAACAACTATAACCTCCGAGCCTGCAGGAAGCTCTTTGAGCGTTGGGGTATTCGTCAAGCGAAACTCAATAACATTGTCAGATGAGCTAGACTCTTGCCGTTCAGCTTTGCAAGCCCATAGCCGATTGAGATGCAAAATCCAAGCTTGACAAAGGCTGATGTCGGGCAGTTGGTTACCACTGCTTCGAAGTTGCAAGTTGCCAAGCAAGTGTTTCTTGGGCGCATCGCCGACGGTAGGCATTAGGTCATACCACAGTTGAGCCGAAAGTGAAACTTTCGTACCGTTCAGGGTAAGTTGCGTTGGGGCGTTCCTGAGGTGTTTTTTAGACGGCATACCCGACTGCGCTGATACTTGTGGTGCGATAGTGAAGGTCGTAAGAGTAAGCAGCAGAGCATAAGGCATCAGACGCATTGTTGACAAAGGGTTATGTATTTACTTGAGTTTAAGGCATACAGCTGTGATATCATCATACTGTTGCCCTTCTGGCTGAAAGGCTTGAAGCTCTTGAATAACGCTTTGAAGAATACATGATGCACTGTCATTTCGGTGTGCGGTAAGCAAGGCTTCGAGGCGTGCTTCACCGAACTCTCTGCGCTCGCTGTCCATAGCTTCAGTAATCCCATCCGTATAGAGAAAGAGTACATCGCCCGATTGCAAAGTATGCTGTTCAGTTTGATATGGTGAAAGCGTAGGAATCACACCGAGAATGATGCCGCCTTTTTTCAGCGTGTTGAACGAACCATCAGCGTGAATGAGATAGGGCGGATTGTGCCCAGCATTAACAGAGACAAATTCGCGTGTCTTAAGGTTTAAGATACCGCAAAAGCATGTAGCAAACTTATCGTCAGGCGTGTTTTCATACATAATCGTGTTGATTTTTCCAACTACCTTAGCAAGGTCGAACGTGGCAGGCTGATAGGAGAGCAAGTAAGCTTTGATGGAGGCTTGTAGATTTGCCATCAGCAGTGCTGCGGGCATGCCTTTGCCTGTAACATCAGCAATGGCAACGAAAAGATGTTCATCATCCAACCGCATGACATCGTAATAGTCGCCACCAACTTGCAGGGTAGGGATATTCACTGCAGCAACCTCATAGCTTGAACCCACAGGCAAAGCCTTAGGTAGGAGCGCGGCTTGAATTTCGCGCGCAACTTGCATTTCCTTTTCAATGGCTTGCTTCTTGAGCGTTTCTTCAAAGAGCCGTCGTTGCTCCAAAGCGTTTGCGGCTTGTGAAGCAGCAAGAGCCATAAAATTCAAGTCGGAGTCGGAAAAGGGAGTTTCGCTGTATCGTGCACTGGTGAGCAGCAAGCCGAGTGTCTCATCGCCAGTGCGCAAGGGCACGGCAACACGCACATCAGCGGCATAAAGTTCGGGATAGATTTCGCGCTGTAATTTGACAGGTGCACTAATGTCGAAGAGTCGCTGCAAGTCGGCTTGTGCAAGCGGTGGGGTATCAAAGCCTTGATAGGCTTCTACATGAATCGTGCTACCTTGCTTTGCATACACCGCACAACTTTTGATGAACATTTGCCCAGCGATAGATCGCAGCATCAGGCGCAGAATCTCCTCGCGGCTCATGGCAACATTATACTCCTTAGCAAGCTCGAGCAGCGTACGCAATTTCTGCACCGATTGGTCCAAGGAGCGGCGTTGCTGGCGCAGTTCAAGCAACGTGTATGCATTTTCAATGGCTGTAGCAGCCAGTGAGACAAGCGACTCAATGAACTTTTGCTCAGTCGATGAGAAGGGCGCTTTATTAAGTTTTTCTCCAAGCCCTAAATATCCAATTTCACGTTTGGGTGAAATGATCGGAAAGAGCGTGAGATGAAATTGTGCCGCAAAAGCATCTTTATCTGAAAAAGTGTAGGGGGCGTCAGTAAGACCTCGTGCCTGCTCTAAGCGATAGACTTTCTCCAAATTCTCTTGATACGACTCGGTAATAATGCATGCGCGCGTGAGCAAGAGTTTACCCATCACAGTTCTTAAAATGTGCGACAAGATGAATTCTAACTCGTCAGATGAATTGAGAATCTGACTCGTCTCCAAAAGCGAGTTTAAGTCGAGCTGAAAGACCGCCGAGCCGTCAGGATTTGCGGCAGACCCTACTGCGGGTTGAGTGTGTGCGTCTGACATCTTTTGGATACTTTCGGTCAAGATAGACGTAAATGTGTAAAAATCGTGCTGTGAAACCTACTGGCTTGAATCAGGCAGGCGTTTCGTGAGCGTAAGACGGTTGTGGGAGCCATGCACAACATACTCAATGTCATCGACCAGCATGTGAATGAGTTTAATACCCAAGCCGCCGCGTCTTCGTTCTGCAAGATAGACCTTCATATCTGGTGCAACATGCTTGCGCAGATCATAGCTTTTGCCGTCATCATCAATTGTGACCGCAAAAGACTTCCCATTGGTTTCAATTCCTATATTGATATGGCGTGATGGGTCGCTATTGTACCCGTGAAGAATGACATTTGCGCAGGCTTCATCAGTAGCCGTAACAATTTTCTCAGCGTCGTTCCTAGAGAAGCCAAAACGAAGAGCTGCATCACGCACAAATTGGCGCACGCGTTCAAGCTCATCTGTTTGACTATGTATGGTCAGCGTCGCTCGAGTCTTATCCGACATTGCTCCACGAAAAGTTAAGAGGCTGCTGATGTTTTAAATTTCTCAATGGCTTCTTTCTCATCGGCATAGATTTCATAGAGCATCGGGAATCCTAAAAGGTCAAATATCTGATAAATTTTCTCGGGCATATTCGAGAACTTGATATCACCACCTTTTGCACGAATATCATCAATAAATGCCATGAAGACACCAAGTCCTGCGCTAGAAATGTAGTTAAGTTTGGAGAAGTTAATAATGAGGTTGTAGTGCTGCTTTTGGATAAGATCTTGAATAGTGCGCTCAAGTTGAACTGAAGTATGCGCATCGAGATCACCCGAAAGATCGAGAATAGTAACATATTCACTGGGGCGAACGGTAGCTACAAATGATGTCATATTGGTTCATCAAATTGAAGTTTAAGTTGAACTAACTTTTTTACATTTTGCTCTCCAAAAAGGTTTCATGTTGATGGCCTTGCGTGTCTGCACAGCGTTTAACAACTAGAATCGTCAGGTCATCTTTGATACTGCCGCCGTCACCAGCAAAGAGGTTGACTGCATTGACGACTGCATTTTTAATTTCGGTAGCGGAATGACATCGCAATGAACTCAGTGTATGCAAAAGTCGTTCAAACCCGAACTGTTCATCACTTGCATTCACGGCTTCGACAAGCCCATCGGTATAGAGCACCACGGCATCGCCCGGCTGCAACGAGAGTTCTGCTTCAGTAATTACGCTGTTGAAGAGCGGCCCCTTGTCCAAGCCCAATGCAAGACCACGCATTTTAATCATCTGTGCACCATGCTCATTTAGCAAGATCATAGGGCAATGTCCAGCGTTTGAGAAGCGCAGGGTATGATGTTCGGCGTCAAAAATGGCATAGAATGCACTAACAAAGGACTTTTTATCCAGACTACGCCAGAGTGTTTGGTTAGCGCGCTGCAGCAAGTCAGTAGGATGATCGGGATAGAGTGTGCACAGCGACTGAAAGATGCCTTTAAGTTCAGCCATGTAAAACGCTGCGGATACACCTTTACCCGAGACATCTGCGACAATAACCCCGAATTTGTGAGCATGACCATTTGGCGTATTTAGCAGCATGTAGTCGTAGAAATCACCGCCGACTTCAAAGGCTGGATAAGAGACACTATCCATTTCATAGCTGCGTACGGTAAGTGGCTCAGCAGGTAGAAGTTGCAACTGAATTTTTTGTGCCACAGAAAGCTCCTGCTGCATGCGTTCTTTGTCAATAACTTCATGGATAAGGCGAGAGTTCTGAACGGCAATCGCAGCTTGGTCGGCAAATGAAGTAATCAAATCGATATCATCTTTGACAAAGCCATACTCAACATCTTTGGCAACAGTCAAAACGCCAATGAGCGAAGCGCGCGAAATCAGCGGCACAGAGAGCGTAGAGACAATCTTTTCAGGTTCCTTGCTGCCTTTACTTCGGAAACGGCGCACCCATGCTTTAAGCGGTGTGATATCTTTTTTCACAATGCGTTTATCTGTTGCAACATCGTTGATACTAATCTGGCGTGGCTGATGCACCATTTCTTCCCACAAAAACTGGGCTTTCTCAGCAAAGCGATGCAACTGCTGCTCTGAGACATTCTTCCGAATGATGGTTTTGAAAAATCCTGCACTGGTTTGCCATTGCAAGTTTGGCAGGCGACTTGCCGTAGTGGCATCAATCGTTTTCTCCCCAAAGGGTTGGTAGAGATCAAACCAAGCACACGCTGAAGCCCCTGCAGCACCGCACGCATAGTCTACCAAAGACGAATAAATTTTTTCTTCATCGAGGACTGCTGCAGCAAAACGGCTCATAGCGTTGAGATTCCTGACCTCCGAAGTCTTGCGTTCCAGTGCTTCTGATGTAGGTAAATACAAAAGCAGGGTAATCAGTGTAAAGATGAGATACAGAGACAAAAAACCCTTCAGACTTATAAGAAACGAGCCAGCGACGCTGCTATAAGCTGAAAGATGAGCATCAACATCCAGCAATTGCAGAATAATCAGTTCAGCTATAGTAAGGATAACAAAAAGCAGAGCTTGAAGTTTATGGTTGCGGCTCAGGGGCAATATCCACGAGAGTCGAAACGAGTTAATCAACATCATAATGACAGTAGCTGTACCAACAAGCAGCATGAAAAGGTTATCAAGGTCAAAGCGTGATTCACTTGGAAATGAGCCAAACTCAGAGAGTGATATAAGCACAAACAACGCTATCATCACTAGAAAGTTGAACTGTGTATTTTTCGTGCGACGAAAGAGTATCAATCGCTCCAAGATCACCAGCGCCATAAGCAAAATGATTCCGAGACTGACAGCGATAAAGTGCGTCTTGAAGACGGTGTGCAGAGACTGTGGACGCAGAATACCCGTAGGCGGTACAACTTCGTATTTAGAATGCGGTAGTATCCAGTAAATTAGGAGGTTTGAGAGCATCAGCAATCCAAGCAGCATAAAACCTTTCCAAAGGGCATTGACGGGTTCTATCCAGACTGGAGAATCCAGCGGCGCGCTGCGTCTCAAACGATCGCGGATAACAAAATACATGACCGCAACTGCAACGGATGCAAACAAATCCTTGAGGAAATACAATCCACCTGAGAGCATACGCGCGCGCTGCGCATAGAAAAGACCGATGTCAATAAAAAGCAGGAAGACTTCGGAGATAATCGCAAGCGCAACAAAAGAGTATATGAGGCGCGATGAATTTTGCATAACACTGCATAACACTGAATATAAGAAAACTCTATCGCCCGCTCAGCACAATTGCAACGCATAATTGTGCCGCTGTGTTACGACAATCAAACCTTTACAACATCTGCAACTAAATCTCAACGCTCAAACAAATGACCCTTACGAAATTAAAACGTCATGGAGAAAATATCTTGGCTTTGACATGGAGCGATGGGCAGACAACATACATCACATTGCAGAAACTGCGTGATGAGTGCCCGTGCGCAAGCTGCAAAGGTGAAACCGTTTTGTTTGAGAGCCACCGGCCAACTAAGTTGCCAGTCTTTGTGCCCGGGATGTATGACCTGAAAAAAATTGATGTGGTCGGCAATTATTCCATTCAGCCGCACTGGGGCGACGGACATCAAACGGGTCTATACACCTTCGACTACTTGCGTGCAATCTCCTCACCTACTGTACCTGAATAAAGTGGCAAAAGCATATGCATTGCGAGCTTTCAGAACTTCTTGTTATTTTCCTTGGTGCAATGGCTATAATGCCAATGCAGTAAGTACAGTTTTACAACATTTGAAAAAGGAGTTTGGCTATGAATCAGCGCCTTGAACATGTCGGGCACGCAAAGCGTGCATTGTCAGCTGAGGAACAAAAACACCTGATGCGTATTGTGCAATCAGGCAAGGATTTGCTGGGCAAATTACTCACCAATGAAGAAGAACTTCGCTCACTGCTCAACGGTCTAAACGGTGGCTATGTTGCACCGCAGTTTGGCGGCGATGTCATCCGTGACGGTGCACGCGTTTTACCTACAGGTCGCAACATTCATGCTATGGACCCCTGGCGTATTCCGTCAGAATTAGCAATGCAGCGCGGCGAGCTCATCGCGCAAAAATTGCTGGAGATGCACTGCGCGGAATCAGGAAAGTATCCTGAAACAATTGCGCAAGTGCTCTGGGGAATGGATACAATCAAAACCAAAGGTGAACCTGTGGCAATTGCGCTGGCGTTGATGGGGGCGCGTCCAGAACGAGATGCACATGGCAAAATCTCAGCCTACAAACTTATCCCGCTCTCTGAACTAGGGCGCCCACGTATTGATGTGCTGATGACGGCATCTGGTATCTTCCGCGATACATTTGCCATGCAAATCGATTTTCTGGATCGGCTGGTCAAAGATGCCGCACAGGCTGACGAAAGCACAGACATGAACTTCATCAAGAAACACGTGCAAGAGATTATGGCAGAAAAGCACGTGAGTTTTGAAGAAGCAACTGCACGTGTCTTTACCCAGCGCCCAGGCGATTATGGCAATTATGTCGACGATATGATTGAAAGCAGTGCTTGGCAAGATGAATCAGAACTTGGCGATATGTTTGTCAAGCGTAATGCCTATGCCTATGGCGGGGCTAAGCAAGGCAAACTCTGTGCAGCGGTTTTGGATGCCTTAATGGCAAAAGTTGAGCGCATCTCGCAAGAAATTGATTCTGTGGAGTATGGCATTACTGATCATCAACACTACTTTGCTGAATCAGGGGCAATGCGTCAGGCTGTGGCAAAACGTACAGGTCAGCAGGTGCAGGTCAGTTACATTGAGTCCTTCACGGCGGAGACGACCGTGCGTAGTTTAGAGTCGACGCTGCGATTGGAAGCGCGCACAAAATTGCTCAACCCAAAGTGGTACGAGATGATGCTCAAAAATGAAGCCAGCGGGGCTGCAGAAATCTCAAGTCGATTTACCTATTTGCTGGGCTGGTCGGCTACAGCTAAAGCTGTCGATAAATGGGTATTTGATGAATCCGCAAAGACCTATGTCTTTGACGATGCCATGCGTGAGCGGCTGATGAAACTGAATCCTGCAGCACTTAAAAATATCACTGGACGCTTGCTTGAGGCTGCAGGACGCGGGCTCTGGCAAGCCGATGCAGAGATGCTCGATAAACTGCGTGATCTCTACGCCGATTTAGAAGATCGTCTCGAGGGTCTGGTGGTGTCGTAACGGACGCTATGACAGACGACAACTTTATAGGATGCATCAAACCTCATGGTAAGTTGTCAGGCTTTGGACATGTCTGATGGTATGCCCTTTTTCTTTCTGAAAGAACTCGAAGCCCTAACAGAGAAAACTCCTAAGCTATCTACACTCTGAAAACTTCACCCTAACGGTGCAGCATGAGTTTATTCAAAGAGCAAGTTCAAACTTATTTAGAATCTTTACAGCAGCATATTACTTCAGTGCTGGAAGCCCTTGACGGCAAAGGCAAGTTTGTGGAAGAGACATGGCAACATCAAACCGGTGGCGGCGGCAAAACGCGTGTCATTCAAGATGGTGCAGTTTTCGAAAAAGGCGGCGTGAATTTTTCTGCCGTCAGCGGACTGCTGCCAGAAAAAATGGCAGCCAAGATGAATACTGATGTAACGCCTTACTTTGCAACTGGTGTCTCCGTCGTGATTCATCCTTACTCACCAATGATTCCAACGGTGCACTGCAACTATCGATATTTTGAGCAATACGATGCTGATGGAAATGTAAAACGCGCATGGTTCGGCGGCGGTGCAGACCTTACGCCGTATTATCCCTTTCTTGAGGATATCCAACACTTTCACCGTGTGCATAAAGAAGCATGCGATAGACACAATCCTGAATTTTACCCGAAGTTCAAAGCATGGTGCGATGAATACTTCTTCATTGCACATCGCAATGAGACACGTGGCGTGGGAGGCATATTCTTCGATTATCTCACCGATAATCTCGAGGCGACATTTGACTTTGTGAAATCCTGTGGCAATGCTTTCACAGAAGCCTATGCGCCGATTGTCGAGCGACGACGCCATGAGCCATTTGGTGAACAAGAAAAAACGCTTTCAGCGCTTGCGGCGAGGAAGATACGTGGAGTTTAACTTGGTCTATGATCGTGGAACGCTCTTTGGCTTAGAGACACGCGGCAGAACAGAATCCATTTTGATGTCGCTGCCGAAGGAAGTCGCTTGGGAATATAACTACGCCCCGCTGCCCGATTCACGAGAAGCTGTGCTTTACCGTTGCCTCAAGGCGCGCGACTGGTTAAATGAAACTGCACTTTAAGAAAGCGCTACGACTCTACCAACCTGAAAGAATTTTGTTCAACATATCGTCAGTGATGGTAACAATCGCACGCTCAATAGCTTGCTGCTGTGCAGGGAAGTTGCCTATAGGATAATCCTGCACGCCACTGAAATCTTGTTTGAAGAGAATTTTCTTTTTGACAAGATCGCGGTAGGTCGCAGAGACACGAATGGTGATGCGGTTTTGTGTAGCGCGCTCGGTTTGCCCACCAATAATGCTAGGCACATCAGTATAAGCTAC
The DNA here is from genome assembly GCA_002763895.1 of [Chlorobium] sp. 445. Classification (NCBI taxonomy): domain Bacteria; kingdom Pseudomonadati; phylum Chlorobiota; class Chlorobiia; order Chlorobiales; family Chloroherpetonaceae; species [Chlorobium] sp. 445. Next base: position 13,215 of record NSLH01000014.1, on the reverse strand, counting down.
GACGGTTGCTTCAACAATCGAATTAGCATCGGTGCGCGACTGCTCAATAATCAGCGGGCTTTGCGTTTGTATGCGCCGTGTCAGTTCCTGAGTCAGTCGCTCCCGCAAGTTGGGCACACCACTGCGCGATTCATCGTTAAAAATAGGAATGGCAATGGTTTTGATGTGTGGCGGTAAAGCAGCACCTGTGAAAGAATAGCATCCGATATTGCTGCACAAGCATGCCATAATTAGCGCGCTATGCAGCAGATGTTTCATGCGCATAAGCTGTATCAAGTTCAGTATTGTTCGCGATTGATTTTGCCGAACCATTTTCGAAACGGATAGGTAAAGAGCAATACACGAGCACGGCTTGGACTAAGTGCTGAAAGAAACAGTCCGGTTTTGCCGTTACTCCAATCGCTTGCCATTTTGGTTGCAAGTTCCGCTGCAACACTTGGCGGCTGCGCAAAAATATCTTGAATGATAAGAAATTGGTCAAGGCGCTTTTGCATCTCTGGTGTTGGCTGGCGTGTGCCTAAAATTTCTGTACGCACCATGCCCGGATTGAGCAGCATGATTTCAATGCCAGTGTCTTTGTATTCTTCGGCTAACGAAAACGTAAGGCGCTTAATAGCAGCTTTAGTTGCTGCATAGCTGCTCACGCAAGCAGTGCTATCAAATTTTTTCTCGCTTGACCCCGCACCAGTCATGTTGATGATTTTTCCACGACCCTGCTTGAGAAAGTAAGTCAGTGCTGCACGGCATCCGTGATAGGTGCCTTTGAGGTTGATTTCAATAGGTTCATACCACGCCTCAAGCGGTGCATCCACAATTTTTTGATAGGGCTCCGCCACACCCGCATTGTTTATCCACACATCAAGTTTGCCAAACTCTTTTATGGCAAACTCAAGCAGTTGCTCTACTTCATTATACTTTGAGACATCGCAAGTCTTACCGCGCACATCTGAAGAGCGCAGTGCAGCTAAGGCGTCATCAAGATTAGCCTGCTTACGTGAGGAAATCACCACGTGCGCGCCTTCTTCCAAAAACTTTTGGGCAATGGCTTTTCCAATACCTTTAGTTGAGCCTGTAATGACGGCAACTTTTCCTTCAAGACGTTTCATGCTTTAGAAGTCGGCTTAAAGTTGAGCGCATGCTGATGGCATCGCAGCGCTGATGTGATGGCGTGTTCAGGGTTGTGCTTCTGCAAAGAGCGCAAGATAACTTTCATAGCGCAAGGCTGAAATCTTACCGCGCTGCACAGCAGCTCGAACAGCACATTGAGGTTCAGTGGTGTGTGTGCACGAGGCAAACGCACAGTCTGATGCATATTTCTTGAACTCTACGAAAAGATGTCTTAATTCTTCTTTTGCAATGCCTTCCAAACTGAACTCTCTAATGCCTGGTGTATCGATGACATAGCCATACTCATTTGAGTCAGGACAAGAGACAATAAGCATCACGGCATTGCTCGTTGTGTGTGCACCTTTGTGCGTTTTTTCACTAATCTCACCTGTCGGCAAATTGCTGCCTGTAAGCGCATTGATAAGCGTGGATTTCCCAACACCTGAATGACCGCTAAATACCGAAGTTTTGCCGATAAGTTTGCTGCGTAGGTGCTCTATGCCTTCACCCGTTTGTGCCGAGAGCGCAAGTGTATCGTACCCTAATTCAGAGTAAGGTTGAAGCAGCGTCTGTGCAAGATGTTCTGTATCCAAATCAATTTTATTGAGCACAAGCAGCGCAGAGAGTCGCTCGAACTCTGCAAAAGCAAGGTATCGGTCAACGAGTTTCGGGCGGAATGGCGGCTCAAGGACGGAGGTAACGATAACAAGTTGGTCAATGTTGCTGGCAATGACATGCTCGACTTCGCCACTGCGATTGCGGCGTCGTTCGCGATTGCGCGAGAGCGAAGTGCGGCGTTTTTCCACAAGGGTAATGATGCCATTGTGCAGCGCAACATCATTTCGTTCTTCTAACGGACGGAAGCGCACCCGGTCGCCAACCACAGCAAGTGTAGAGTCTGGATTTTCAGTTAGTGTGGTGCGCAGTGTCTTACAGGTGTAGGTTTCACCTTCAGGTGTACGCACAAGGTAATAAGCGCCACGCGTCTCAAAAATGGTGCCGCTCAAATCGCTTTCATCAATCGTCGCAAAGTTTTTTCGACGTAGCGGTGGTGCTGGTCTCTTTGGCATATCGTCAATGTGCAGCTAACCAATTTTCACCAATTCCAACTTCTACGGCAACAGGCACACGCTGTAGTCCAGCGCGCACTGCTGCATCTATCATTTCAGTTTTGACAAGCGTAGAGAGGGCATCTAATTCCGACTTCGGTGCATCGAAGAGCAATTCATCATGCACTTGTAAGACCATTTTTGACTGCATGTTCTTTGCATGCAAACTTTCATCAATTTGAATCATTGCCAGTTTAATCATATCAGCTGCGGTGCCTTGAATCGGAGCATTGATAGCAGCACGCTCCGCAGCGTTTCGAATCGAGACATTCTTGTGGTTGATATCCCTAAAATAGCGCCGCCGACCTAAAGCCGTTTCTACATAGCCTTTTGTGCGTGCTTGCTCCAAGACACGCGAGAGATAGTCAAAAATCTTTGGGTATTTGGCTTTGTAGTTCTCGATGATGGCTTTAGCTTCGCTTTGGCTAATGTCGAGGCGTTGCGCCAAACCAAACGGCTGAATCCCATAAAGCACACCGAAATTAACCTCCTTGGCTTTACGGCGCATATCTTTCGTGATATGATCCGTCTCGAAAATAATTTTGGCAGTTGCACTGTGAATATCCTCACCATTTTTGAATGCGCGCTGCATAGTTTCATCCCCAGAGAGTTCTGCAGCAATACGCAGTTCGATTTGTGAGTAGTCTGCCGAAAGCAAAGCGTAATCTGGGCGGCTTGCCACAAAGGCTTTACGAATTTGTCTGCCCAGTTCGGTGCGAATAGGGATATTTTGCAAGTTTGGATTCGACGATGAAAGCCGCCCTGTTGCCACCACGCTTTGATTGAACGAGGTGTGCACCTTGCCGCTCCTTTTGCGAATGAGCGTAGGCAAAGTATTAACATAAGTATTTTTCAACTTCTGCAAACTTCGGTATTCCAAAATTTTGCTGGCAATTGGAAATTCTGCTGCAAGTTCTTCGAGCACGCGCACATCGGTGGAGTAGCCTGTTTTCGTGCGTTTTTTGGCAGGCAGTTTCATTTTCTCGAAGAGCACTTCACCAATTTGCTTTGGGGAATCAATGTTGAATGTCTCACCAGCAGCCGCATAGATGGCTTGTGCCGTTTCTTGAATTGCAGTGTCTAAAGCAAGAGAAATCTCGCTAAGTACGCTGGTGTCGATAGCAATCCCTGAGTATTCCATTTCGGCAAGTGTGCGCAGCAATGGAAATTCAATATTTAGACAAATGTACTGCAAGGCAGGCTCAAGTAAGAGTCTTTCTTGCAAAGCGGCTTTGAGTTGCAGTGCCATATCAGCATCTTGGCATGCATAGTTTTTGAGGTCGTCAAGTGGCACATCATAAATTGATTTTTGTGCTTTGCCTGTACCGACAAGTTCATCATACTTTACGGTGCGAAACTTCAAGTACTGCTCAACCATATCGTCTAAGTTGTGCGGCTCATCGGGGTTAAGTACATAGCTAGCAAGCATCGTGTCGAAGTAAGGGGGCGCAAGCGTAATCCCATAATTTTTCAGCACCAGATAATCATACTTGAGGTTCTGCCCAACTTTACGAACCGTTGGATTTTCCAAAACAGGCTTCAAGCGTTGCAGCGCTTCTGTAAGTGAGAGCGTATGACGAAAATCCAAAGCATAAGCTTCGCGGGCTGCAAGTGCAAAGGAGATGCAGACCAGTTCAGCATCAAGTGCGTCGAGATTGGTAGTTTCCGTGTCAAGTGCAAACTCTCGGACACGGCTCAATTTTTGCAACAAGTCCGAAAAGGTTTCAGGTGTATTGATAAGCTCATAATTGCCAACGGATTGTGGCGTCGGAAGTTGACTAGTGTAGTCTTGACTCACATTTGCACCAAAGTCAAATGAAAGATCATCGTCAAGGAGGGTGGTTTCTGCTGCATTGGCATCAGTTGCAGCAAGGCTCGTGGTGCGTTTGAGCCGCAAAAGAAATTGTTTGAATTCTAATTCCTCCAAAACTGGGATGAGCAGGTCTGTAGCGGGCGGCTGTTGTCTAAAATTTTCTAAGGGTTCGTTGATGTCCAAATCGGTTTTAATGGTAACTAAAAAGCGGCTAAGTTTGAGCTGCGCTTGTGCTTTGAGCAGGTTGTCGCGCAGTTTAGGCTTTTTGATGAGCGAGAGATTTTTATAGAGCGCATCAAGCGAACCGTATTCATTGATCAGTGCCGCCGCAGTTTTAGGTCCAACACCATCCACGCCCGGGATATTGTCTGAAGAATCGCCCATGAGCGTAAGCATATCAACGAACTGCTCAGGATAAACTCCATACTTCTCTTTGATCTCCTTGCGTCCATATCGCTCGAAAACATCATTGTCTTTAGCTGGCTTTAGAATTTGAATATGCTCGCTGACTAGTTGCGCAAAATCTTTGTCGGGTGTAACAAGAAAAACATCGCATTCTGCTTCAAACTTTTTAGCAAGCGTGCCCATAATGTCATCGGCTTCAAAGCTGGGCATTTTGAGACTTTTCACACCATAGCCTTCAACGATAGCATAAATTTTCTCGAGTTGCATCAACAGATCATCGGGCGGCAGTGGGCGGTTGGCTTTGTAGTCTGGATATTTCTCATGTCGGAAAGTTTTCTCTTTGCTATCGAAGGCGACAGCGATGTAATCGGGGCTATAATGCTCAATGAGTTTGATGAGCGTGTTGGTAAAACCAAAAGCCGCACCGGTGGGAAAACCCTCTGTGGTTTGCATGCGCATCGGCATCAGGGCGTAGTAAGCACGATAGATCAGCGCCATGCCATCAAGCAAAAATAAAGTGGGGCGGACATTGGGCGCTTTGTTAGGCATAGCAAACTTACCTTACGAGTTTTGGGTTGAGCACGCCATCGTCCATAATAACAAGCGGCGTTTGTGGGAAATCAGACGCAGTAAGCGATTTGATGATGGCAATGGCACGTCTTTCAGTGTCATAGACGGGGTAGCCAGGGTCAAGCTGCTGCGTTGGAATGATTCTGCCTTGCTTGAAATCCCCAGTTTGCTCATCGAGTTCAACCTGCACAATTGCACCAATGCCTGTGATACCTTGAATATTCATATTCCCATAGGTCAGAAAATTGCCAAGCGAGTACATGATGAGCTTATTTTTGTAAAGCTCCAGCGCACGTAGAACATGCGGACCGTGACCAATAACAAGCGTGGCGCCAGCATCAATAACACTGTGTGCAAACTCAATTAAGTTACCACGATTTTCGCCGTAGAACACTTCGGTTTTATTTTCAACATGCTGCGCGTTTTTACCTTCTGCCCCACCGTGAAAAGAGACAATAACTAAGTCATAGTGTTTCTTGACACTATCGATAACTTGCGCTGCACGCTTAGGATCACTCACTTGATACGAAGCATCTGAAAATCCAAACGCTACAATAGCAATTTTTTCCCGCGTACAATCATCTCTGCAAGCCCTTTTTTGGGCGCAAAGGCAATGCCTTGTTCGGAGAGCAGCATTTGAGAGTATTGGTAAGCCGCATCGCCGTAGTCGCTGACATGATTGTTATCCAGACTCATCACGTTAAATCCCATTTGGCGCAGTACGGGTGCAAGTGTAGGGGGCATGCCAAATTCGTAGCAACGACCAGCGCGGCGTGAAGGCTCAGTGCACTTTTGTGGTTTCATGTCTGGCTTGACAAATGTGCCTTCCAAATTACCAAAGACAATATCTGCACCTTTAAGGTAGCGCGCAATAGAGTCAGCAAAAAACTTACCATCATTAGCAGGCAGAATCTGACGAGGGGTGTATGAGCCAAGCATCACATCGCCAACAGCATGCAGCGTGATTTGTCCATAGGCAAGTGAGTTAAACAAGAAGGGGAGAATGAGTAATGTAAAGCGGGGGAAGTAAAGTAGTCTCTGCATTAGACGAGTGCTTGTTCTGTTACGTTGTCAAAAAAGTGCGCTTTTTCTGTATCAATAGCGCACTCGAAATCTTCACGAAGCTCGAGCGGTTGGCGAGCATCAATGCGTGCAACAAGATGTGCAGAGCCTTGCACGGCAGGTAATTGGAGATATAGGAACATTTCATTGCCCATGGGCTCTACAATATCAAGATGCAATTTTGCCCGCGCTGCGGCAGCAATGCGTGCCGTTTCGTTTACCGTATGAATGTCCTCCGGGCGAATGCCAACCGTGATATCTTTCCCGATGTATGATTTCAGTTTATCTGCCACTTTTTGTGGTAAGCTCATATCAAGCATACCTGATTTGTCTCTGAAGCAAAGCGTGCCGTTTTGATAAAGTGAGCCGTTGATAAAATTCATAGCAGGACTGCCAATGAAGCCGGCGACAAATTTATTGGCAGGCTTGTTGTAAAGATTGAGCGGTGTATCAACTTGTTGAATCTTGCCCTTATTCATCACGACAATGCGGTCTGCCATCGTCATGGCTTCAACTTGGTCATGCGTAACATAAATCATCGTGGCGCCCAGTTGTCGATGCAAGCGAGAGATTTCTGTGCGGGTTTGCACACGCAGTTTAGCATCCAAGTTCGAGAGCGGCTCATCGAAAAGAAAAACTTTTGGATTGCGCACAATGGCACGCCCTAAGGCAACACGCTGACGCTGACCACCAGATAAGGCTTTGGGCTTACGATCAAGATACTCAAGAAGTCCAATGGATTTGGCAACCTCAGTAACACGTCGTTTGATTTCATCTTTTGGCATACGGCGCAGTTCTAATCCAAACGCCATATTTTCGAAAACAGTCATGTGTGGGTAGAGCGCATAATTTTGAAATACCATGGCAATGTCGCGATCCTTAGGTGGCACATCATTCATGCGCTTTTTGTCGATGTAAAGGTCGCCACGTGAAATGCTCTCTAGACCAGCAATCATACGCAGCGTAGTAGATTTGCCACAGCCAGAGGGACCGACCATGACGATGAATTCTTTGTCGGCAATCTCTAAGTTAAACTGTTCGACAGCCTTCACGCCGCCGTCGTAAATTTTCTCGACATTGTTTAAGACCACGGTTGCCATAGTTGGAAAACGGAAAGCAGTGAAAGGTTCTGTTGCTCAGGTAAAACTTTGTCAGAATATAATTATTGCGCCTATTGAGAGCAAGCCCTATGGCTCAAGAGAGGTGAGAAGCAAATGTGACGATTAGGTTAGTGTGAGCGCTGTAGCACGTGCGTGATAGGTCTGTTGTCAGATGACGGAGAGTGAGCGCAAAATTTAGCTAAATATCCACCATACTGTTACAAGCACAATAAGAATTAGGCACTCTATGATGTCTTTTTGAGAGACAGAAGGATACTTACGAGATGCTTTCTGCATGTTGCAAACCTCCAATTTTAGTGATCGCAGTCGACACAGGGTGTTTTGATGGGCAGCAGAGGTAGCTCAAATGTACCATTTTTTGGAAACTTCCACAAACTTTTGCACAAACCTTAAATCTTGCTCTTGCAGGTCTTGTAGTGATTTTGTATTTTAGCACTCGTCAATGGTGAGTGCTAAAAGTTGAAACTTTACCAAACGCTCTTCGTTGTAGCACTCAAGTTCAAAGTTCTTGATTCTTATCATCTTGATAACAATTTCACAAACTCAAAACTTGGAGGACTAAAGCTATGAAACTGCAACCTCTGGCAGATCGTGTGGTTGTTCGTCCAGCTCCAGCAGAAGAAAAAACAAAAGGCGGGCTTTACATCCCTGACACAGGCAAAGAAAAACCCCAGCACGGTGAAGTTGTGGCGGTCGGCGAAGGTAAAACTTCGGACAACGGCACGGTGATCAAGCCACAAGTAAAGGTGGGTCAGAAAGTGCTGTATGGCAAGTATTCTGGCACAGAAGTTACCATTGACGGTGAAGAGTTCCTTATCATGCGTGAAAGTGACATCTTCGCCATTCTGAACTAAACTTTCAAAAAATTAAACCATTGAACTCAATATGGCAGCAAAACTGATTTATTTCGATGCAGAAGGGCGCTCGGCACTCAAACGTGGTGTCGATAAGCTGGCAGATGCAGTAAAAGTTACGCTTGGACCGAAAGGACGCAATGTTGTCATTGAGAAAAAATTTGGCGCACCAACTGTAACCAAAGATGGTGTAACCGTAGCGAAAGAAATTGAGCTTGAAGATCCCCTAGAAAATATGGGAGCACAGATGGTGCGCGAAGTTGCCTCCAAGACAAGCGATGTTGCCGGTGATGGCACAACGACAGCGACAGTACTGGCTCAAGCCATCTTCCGTGAAGGCTTGAAGAATGTTACTGCAGGCGCGAACCCGATGGACTTGAAGCGCGGTATTGACATGGCTGTCTCAGCGATTGTCGAAGAGCTGAAAAAAATTAGCCGGCCGATCTCAGGCAAGAAGGAAATCGCGCAGGTCGGCATGATTTCTGCCAACAACGACGAAGAAATCGGCAAACTCATCGCTGAAGCGATGGATAAGGTCGGCAAAGATGGTGTTATCACGGTCGAAGAAGCCAAGGGCACGGAAACTGAACTCAAGGTTGTCGAAGGTATGCAGTTTGACCGTGGCTATCTCTCGCCATACTTTGTGACCAACACCGAGACGATGGAAGCAGAACTTGAAGATGCTTACATTCTCATTCACGATAAGAAAATTTCTGCGATGAAGGATCTGCTTCCCGTGCTTGAAAAAGTCGTACAAACGGGCAAGCCGATTCTCATTATTGCCGAAGAAGTTGAGGGTGAAGCCTTAGCAACGCTCGTGGTAAACAAACTGCGTGGCACCCTGCGCGTGGTAGCTGTCAAAGCGCCAGGCTTTGGCGATCGTCGCAAAGCAATGCTTGAAGATATTGCGATTCTCACGGGTGGCACGGTCATCAGCGAAGAAAAGGGCTTCAAACTTGAGAATGCAACCATCGCCTATCTTGGTCAAGCCAAGCGCATCGTGTCGATAAGGATAACACGACCATTGTTGAAGGCAAAGGCAAGTCTGACCAAATCAAGGCGCGCATTAACGAAATCAAGAGTCAGATTGAGAAAGCGACCAGTGACTACGACAAGGAAAAACTCCAAGAGCGTCTGGCGAAACTCTCTGGCGGCGTAGCGGTGCTTAACATTGGAGCGAGCACTGAGGTTGAGATGAAAGAAAAGAAAGCTCGTGTTGAAGACGCGTTGCATGCCACTCGTGCAGCTGTCCAAGAAGGTATTGTTGCAGGTGGCGGTGTGGCGCTCATTCGTGCTGCAAAAGCACTCGATAAGCTCAAGCCCGAAAATGAAGACCAGAAAACGGGCATTGAGATTGTGCGTCGCGCTATCGAAGAGCCGCTGCGCATGATTGTGGCGAACACTGGCACAACTGACGGTGCCGTGGTGTTGCAAAAAGTCAAGGAGGGCAAAGACGACTACGGCTTCAATGCGCGCACCGAGCAGTATGAAAATCTCATTGAGTCTGGCGTAGTTGACCCGACAAAGGTAACACGCACGGCACTGGAGAATGCAGCCTCTGTTGCAAGTCTCTTGCTCACAACGGAAGCTGTAATTGTCGAGAAAAGAGAAGAAGAAAAAGCGCCAGCGATGCCACCGGGTGGCGGTATGGGCGGTATGTACTAATCGCTCAACGCAGTGCACGGCACGCATCTCTAAAGGCAGGGCTGATTTGCAACAGCAGGTCAGCCCTCAATTTTTAATGCAACGAAGTGTTTAATGTATTCGTAATGTATTTGGTTTGATTGAAAGTCGTAATTTCGCTAATGTTCGGGTTTGAAGGTTTTATCAATCAAAATTTTTGAAAACTCTTCACGCATTTGCCATATGAAACGCAATACTTCTTTTGTCTCCATGTTTGGAGTCGCGTTGATTCTGACGCTAACAGCAGGGCTACACACAGGCTGCTCGGGTTGTGCTGGTTGCAAAAAGGATGAAGGTTTGGGCTTAAAACGCCCCGATGATAGCGCACTCATTGCGCAACAAAAACTGATGGAAGAGTATCAAAAGACGCTTGCTGATCCACAGCAAAGAAGTAATGAGATTCAAATTGAAAAAAAGTAACCTATACCAATGTCCCATCACCTGAAGCGGATAAAGCAGGAGGCACAGAAATTGCAAAACCAAAGTTTAATTACGCGATGTTGGATGAAGTGATGGAGAACTTACAGGAAACACTGATTCCAACGGTTAAAGCTAATGCAGCACGCTTAGGTAAGACAGGCGGTGCCGTTGCATTTTCGGTGGTGGTAGCACCAGACGGCAAGGTCAAGCAAATCAATATGTCGCAAAATGATTTAGATGAACAAACGGCTAACGCAGTGCGTGCCGTGATCAATCGCACAAAGTTCCCGACTTGGAACGCTGCGGAACTCAAAGAGTATAAGAGCGAAAAAATCAAAATTCAGTTCTAAGCTTTTTGTTAAGTTGTAATTCTGTAACATCTTTCCCATCAAGCAATGGCAAACATCAATTTCGGATTAGACTATCATCTCAGAAAACTCTATCATCCCAGACTCGAGGAGAGCATCAATCAAACACGCAGCATGCTCGTTCCTATGGTGATCGAGACCTCTGGACGGGGCGAGCGAGCCTTTGACATTTTTTCGCGTCTCTTGCGCGAGCGTATCGTGTTCTATGGAACAGTAGTGGACGATCACTCTGCCAGCCTTGTAATGGCACAGCTGATCTTCCTAGAGTCAGAAGATCCTGAAAGAGACATCTACATGTACATCAATTCTCCGGGCGGTAGTGTCTCAGCAGGGTTGGGTGTCTATGATACCATGCAGTTCATTCGTCCTGACATCTCAACGGTCTGTGTGGGCATGGCGGCATCAATGGGGGCCTTTCTTTTGGCTGCAGGTACCAAAGGCAAGCGCGGTTCATTGCCACATGCGCGCATTATGATTCATCAGCCGTCAGGTGGTGCGCAAGGTCAAGAAACCGATATTCTTATCATGGCAAAAGAAATCGAAAGAACACGGCATATGCTAGAAGAAATTTTGGCAAAGCATACAGGGCAGCCAGTCGAGAAAGTGCACCAAGATTCCGAACGTGACCGCTGGATGAGCGCGCAGGAAGCTAAAGAATATGGTATCATCGACGAAATTTTCGAAAAACGCCCGATGCCAAACGATAAGAAAAACTAAGGGTTATCGTCATGAACGGAAAAAGCCACTAAGTGTAGTGGCTTTTTTATTTTACAGCTTACATAGCGCTTGCATTGCTTCTTATGCAACGGCCTCTGGTTTGATGCGCAAGATTGCACGCTCAAGGCGACGCACAACAGCCTCTCGACCAAGTGTTTCCAAAATGTGATAAAGACTAGCGCCGAAACTGACGCCTGTAACTGCTAAACGAATCGGATGCACGAGGTCTGAGACTTTAATGCCTTGAGTTTGTGCAAACTCCTTCAAAGCATGCTCAATGCTACTTGCCGTGAAATCCGCTAAGGTGCGTAAGCGTTCTGCAAAAGCCGCAAGATAGGTGTTCGTCTGCTGCTGCCAGCGTTTTCTGACAGCGTCTTCCTCATACTGCTCGGGCTCGAAGAAGTAATAGCTGCTAAATGTCACGAATTCGTGAATAAAATCTACGCGCTCTTTCATTTGCTCAGCAACTTGTGTGAGATACGCGTCGCTGGTAATCAACTCAAGTGGCATTTCTGTGGATTTTGTGCGCAGATGTTCAAGCAAGATAGGTTTGATGCGCTGAGCAAGTTCTGCGTTGGAAAGTCGACGAATATGCTGCTTTTCAATCCAGCTAAGTTTCTCCAAATTGAAAATGGCACCTGACTTGCCAACATGCTCAAGTGAAAACTGTTCTAGAAGTTCTTCCATGGTAAAGATTTCTTGCTCAGAACCGCTGCCTGGGTTCCAGCCCAGCAGCGCAACGAAATTGACCAGTGCCTCTTTGCTATATCCCTTCTTGATGTAGTCTTCTACTGCCACATCGCCCTGTCGTTTAGAGAGTTTCGTGCGGTCAGGGTTGAGCAAGAGCGGCACATGTGCATAGGTTGGCTTTTCCCAGCCAAAGAATTCATAGAGCAGAACATGCTTCGGTGTAGAAGAGAGCCACTCTTCGCCGCGAATGACATGAGAGATCTGCATCAAGTGATCATCAACGACGACGGCAAGGTGATAGGTTGGAAATCCATCAGCTTTAAGCAGAACTTGGTCATCGATAACTGAAGAGTCAAATTCAACAACGCCACGAATCACATCATTAACTCTAATCGTGATGTGGTCAGGAACCTTCATGCGCACCACTTTCGGAATACCTGATTCCAAAGCTTGTTTGATTTTGCTTTCAGGCATGGTTCCGCCCAGCGATTCAGGGAGCCACTTGCGGTTATACTTTGGCTGCAGACCTTGTTTCATTTGCAATTTGCGCATTTCCTCGAGCTCTTCGGGCGTCTCAAAAGCATAGTAAGCGTGCCCCTTAGCAATGAGTTCATCGCAGTAGTGCTTGTAGAAATGAAGGCGCTGCGATTGAACATAAGGACCGAAATCACCACCATGTGCGGGACTTTCGTCAGGGATAATGCCAGCCCATTCCAAGACATGAATAATGCCTTCAGTTGCGCCCTCTACGAGTCGGGTCTGGTCAGTATCCTCAATGCGTAGGATAAATTTACCGCCATGCTTCTTAGCAAAGAGATAGTTATAGAGTGCAGTTCTCAAACCGCCTACATGCACATAGCCTGTAGGCGAGGGCGCAAAGCGAGTGCGAACCATCATGATGTTACGTTGAATTTGCTTGGAAAAGAAATACAAACATACAAAAACGGCAGGAAATCGTGTGTCCGCAAGTAAGTGCCTGCTTCAGTTACTCAAAACTAAGAGAAAATAAGTACACGAAATGGGTCTTGCAAAAGAGAATAGTTTAGAGTAAATTTGTTACTCAATAAATCATTGATTCGTTACTCTAAATCATTGCTTTCGTGTTAGACTCGTTGGTAACATCAAAAACGCGCATCAAACTGCTCTTGAAGTTTTTCCTCAATCAAGAGACGCGAGCCTATTTGCGCGGACTTGCCGAAGAGTTTGGTGAATCCACCAACGCCGTGCGCGTTGAGCTCAATCGACTAACTGAAGCAGGATTTCTGACGACACGCGACGACGGACGCACGAAACTCT
>NSLH01000013.1 GCA_002763895.1 [Chlorobium] sp. 445 | reverse complement strand
GCAGCACTTGCATCAGCCGGGGCTGTTACCATCAACCTGTTTGTTCACATTGTTCTGTATCGACTATCTATAAAAGAAAAGCAATATGTCGGTTGATTTCGTCGAAAAAAAGTCATCGTTTTGCAGCTGACGTTCTCGCTGAAAGCCTTAGACAAATAGATATTGAGCGAATTGCCAAGCATAACAAAGGCTACATGAGATACGCAAAAGATCCTGTATATAGTTTCGTATTTGCCGAAAAAGCTCGTTTTATTGACGATGTGAAATACATTTATCAAACAACTGAGAAAGATGCAGAGATCTTGGATGCAGGTACATTCATACCAGTTATTCCATTGATGCTAAAATTTTTAGGATATAAGTGCATTACTGTAGTGGAAAAGTTTAGCTTATATGACGGTGCAATTGATCCAGTGCTAGCAGCAGCCAAGACTGCTGGTATTGAAGTGATTGATGCAGATATTACACAACCTCTTTCAGGCAAAAAGTATGACTTAGTCCTGCTCTTGGCTGTGATTGAACATTTTTCCAGTTCGCCATTACAGGTCATTCAAAACCTGAAGGCTGCGCTACGCACACACAAAAGTCGCTTGTTGATCTCTGTTCCTAACATTGCACGACTTGAAAATCGCATCCAGCTTTTGCTCGGCAAAACGCCACTCGTGGATATTGAAGAATTTTTACTCTCGGAATTTCCCTTCACAGGCCATAGCCGCGAATACACGATTGCAGATTTGTATAAATTGGCAGAGCTGAGTCAACTGTCAATTCAAAATGTTACGGCAATGAATTACAGCCCACCTCAAAACTTACGAGAACGCATTTTTTCATTCATCCGCAAATATGGAAGCCCATCACTTAGAGAAATGATCAGAGTAGATACTGTTAGAAAGTAAAGTATGCCCTATCTTGGGCTATAAACAAAAACTCTAATGACATCAGGCGTACACTGCATCATTACAGCAAAAGAAATAAAGATATCAGAGAATTTTCAATCAGATGATTTTGCCCTCCATTTTACTTCGGAATTATCTACACAAGGCACATCGAGTAGTCTGGAAACACCTATCGCCTCAGCTGATTTCACAGCCCTCTCATATCCTCTCAGGCAACTTCTCATTTCTTGCTCACCCCACCATCTCAAAAGAAGCCCTTGAGGGACTGCTTGCCTATCGCTTCACGATTTTTGGACACCACGTTCAGTTGCCACAGCCTATCAACTGGCACTACGATGCGCTCTCCGACTACACTTGGGAAAACTCTTTGCCAGCTTCATCATTTAATTTTCTCAATGCCCCCAAAGCAGATGTGAAAGTTGTTTGGGAGCTTTCACGCTTTCAACACCTTCCGTTGCTTGCTGCGGCATTCGTAGCACGAAACGAACAGCATTTGCTCGATGAAATTGTGGCGCAAGTGCAAAGCTGGCTTGCGCAAAATCCGCGTGGCTTCGGCGTGCACTGGGTCGTGCCGATGGAAGCTGCCATTCGCTCCATCAATTGGATAGCTACACTCGCTTTACTTGGTAATCGTGCCCCACAATCACTCACCGAATCTATGCTTCGCAGTCTCTCTGAACATGCTGCATTTATCTACTGGAATATCGAGTTCGGCAAATGCAATGGCAATCACTATCTCTCCAATGGCTTAGGCTTGCTTTGGCTTGGCATCTTTCTTGAAAAGAAACACTATCTGCGTAAAGGCATCGCAATTGTGGAAGAATCTATGCGCACGCAAGTCTATGACGACGGTGTCGACTATGAAAAGTCTAGTTCATATCACCGCCTCGTGCTGGAAATGTTTGAGCTCTCACGCCTTGCCGCTGAAGCAAATGGCATCAGGCTTTCGGCAGAATTTTATCGCAAACTCGATGCCATGCACACATTTCTTAATGCCGCCATAAAACCCAACGGCGAGCTTTGCAACATCGGCGATGACGACAGCGGCACGGTGCTCGACCGCCAACTCTACAGCGTTGAAATACCTGCTTTGCCAACTTCATCAGGCTTATCCAAGCTCTTCAAGCAAGGCGGTTTTGCCGTGATGCGCCATAGCAATACATATCTGTTTTTCGACTTCGGTGATATCGGCATGCAAGGCTACGGTGGACATGGACACAACGACACACTTTCATTCGAACTCTTCTTTGCAGGAGAAGACCTTATCGTCGATTCGGGTACTTTCAACTATACTTTGCACCAAGCAGAACGCCAGTATTTTCGCAGCATTGAGGCACACAACACCATTCAAATTGATGGCAAGGAACTTGTGTCCTTCCGCAATCTCTGGTCAATTGTTGCCGATACGACAGCGCCGAAATTGCTTGCATGGCAAAGTAATGCGCAGCAAGATGAAATCAGCGCGCAGATTAACAACAACGGCGTTGTGCACCGCAGAATCATTCGTTTTGATAAAGGTTCGCAGACCGTCGAAATTCACGACACGCTGCTTGGACATGGCAAACACACTGCAGTCTCACGCTTGCATTTTCATCCAACGCTTGCCCCACTCTTAAATGGCAATACCATTACGGCTGGTCGCACACTCATCCGTGTTGAGGGCGCAAAGCGTATCTGCTTAAAAGATAGCCAGTACTCAAAAGGCTATTACCAAAAAACGAAGAATGTTAAGGCAGAAATTTTTTTATTGAGTTCGAGAACGAATGGCATGGCACCATAAAAATTGAACGCTAATAAGAACGGCTTTCATTTTCAAAAACCGCAATCATAGCTCAGCTCAATATGTGTGGCATCGTTGGTATCTTTAACTATGGTGGCTCACCTACACTCATCTGTGAAGACACCCTTAAAGTGATGACGGCAGAAATTGCCCATCGCGGTCCTGATGACGACGGCATTTACATCTCACCTGACTGCACAGTAGGCTTTGGCTTTCGTCGCCTTGCCATTATCGATCTTTCGCCTGCTGGACATCAGCCCATGAGCAATGCTCTCAACTCTAAAAATCCTGAAGGCGATATCTGGATTGTCTTCAACGGTGAAATCTACAATCACTTGGAACTGCGTCAGGAACTTGAACGAAAAGGCTATCGCTACAAGGGTCGCTCCGACACAGAAACTATTCTCTACGCCTATCAAGAATGGGGCATTGAGTGCATCAAAAAGTTCTATGGCATGTTTGGCATCGCCTTGTGGGATTCACGCTCAGAAGAACTTTACCTTATGCGTGACCGCATCGGCATCAAACCTCTCTATTACACCTTTCAACACGGAGCGCTGTTTTTCGCCTCTGAAATCAAAGCCATTCTCAAACACCCCAGCATTAGCAAAGAACTAAACTTGCAAGGGCTCTACGATTATCTTTCACTGCTGACCACACCGCCTGGTGAGACACTCTTCAAAAACATTTTCAAACTGGAAGCTGGACACTATGCGCGCATCACGCGCCAAGGCGATATGCAAAAAGTCAAGTACTGGGATTTGACACATCAAACAGAGCCCTTTCCGCAAGAAGAGTTTTATGTAGAATCGTTTTGTGTCAGAAACATTCGTCGGCTGCTGCGCGACTCTATCAAACTACGTATGATGTCCGACGTGCCTTTCGGGGTGATGCTCTCCGGCGGCATCGATTCCTCCATGAATGTAGCACTCATGTCAGAATTGATGACACGCCCAGTAGAGACTTTTACGGTTGGCTTCAAAGATTTGGAAAAATACAACGAGCTTGAGTATGCGCGTCAGATTGCTACAGTGTTTCAAACCCATCATCACGAGATTCTGCTCACAGAACAAGATGCCATAGACTTTTTGCCGAAGATGGTCTGGCACCAAGATGAACCCAATGCTGACCCTGTCTGTGTGCCACTTTACTTTGTGAGCAAATTAGCTCGCGACTCTGGCACCATCGTTGTACAAGTCGGTGAAGGCTCCGACGAAGAATTTTCTGGCTACCTGCACTACCTACGCGAATGGCGCTACTACAACTACTACTATTCACTTTTGCCACAAGCCTTGAAAGACCTCATCTACCAAGTTGTCAAGATGCTGCGTGGCGCTTCTCTGCCCGCAGAATACGCTCGTCGCGCTAGCGAAAATGATGTGCCATTTTACGGCGGCGCGGTGAGTTTTACTGAAGAAATGAAAAGGTCCTTGCTCACAGAGTCTTATAGACGAAAGATGCAGTCAAGTGGTAGAATTGTAGAGACTTTTTTTGCGGAACTGGAGCGACTTCTGCCAGATGCGCGCAGCGAAGATTACTTGCGCAAGATGATCTATGCCGAGTTCAAATCCCGTTTAGCTGAACTGCTTCTCATGCGCGTCGACAAAATGTCAATGGCGGTCTCGATCGAAGCGCGCGTGCCTTTTCTGGACCATCGCCTTGTTGAGTTTGCTTTTCGCATTCCGCAGAGCTTGAAGCTCAAACATGGTGAGCCGAAATACATCATGAAGAAAGCGGCTGAAGGCATTCTTCCAGACAACATCATTTATCGCAAAAAGCAAGGCTTTGCAGCGCCATCGAGCGAATGGCTACGCAGTGGCAAGCTCTCGCCTATTGCTGAAGCACGGATTCTAGGTTCGGGACTAATGAAAATGAACCTATTTAGTAAGAAGTATATTCAGCGCTTGTTTGAAGAACATCGCACTGGCACACGCAGCTATGGCTCGCAACTGTGGACGTTGCTAGTGCTTGCCGAGTGGTATGCACAGCATTTTGAACCCAGTGCTTCTCATTGAAAACCTTTACACAATTGCGTATCTTTTCTATTCTGAAAAAACCTCTATCTACGGTTTATTGTGTCGAAATTTTACTCATCGTATCGTGAGTTGCGTGAGCAACTGCTCTCTAAGGCTGTAACCTGCGAAAGTGTTGTCAAGCAATACCTTAACCAGATTGCACAGACAAAGCATTTGAACATTTTCATTACAGTCTTTGAAGACTCTGCTCTAGCGCGTGCAAAAGCCTTGGATCAAAAACTTTCTTTGGGTGTGCCCCCGGGTAAACTTTTTGGTTTGCCGATTGCTATAAAAGACAACATTGCCATTGCCGGTGAGCGCCTGACCTGCGCCTCGCGCATACTCTCAAACTATATCAGTATCTACAACGCTACTGCCATTGAACGCTTGCTCAATGAAGATGCGATTTTGCTTGGCAAAACGAATATGGATGAATTCGCTATGGGCAGTTCGAACGAGAACTCCTATTTCGGTGCAGTGAAAAATCCGTTGGATGAGGAGCGTGTGCCGGGTGGTAGTTCGGGCGGTTCAGCTGCCGCAGTTGCAGCAGATTGTGCGCTGGTCGCATTAGGTTCAGATACGGGTGGCTCGGTGCGTCAGCCTGCGTCGTTTTGTGGCATTGTGGGCTTGAAACCTACCTACGGCAGAGTCTCGCGTTATGGCTTGGTAGCTTTCGGTTCATCCTTTGATCAAATCGGCGTGCTATCAAAGACCGTTGAAGATGCCGCACTGGTTCTGGAAGTAATCGCCGGTGAAGATCCACGTGATGCGACTTCGTCTAATGCACCCGTACCGCATTACAGCGCAGAGATGAAATTTAGCGACACGATTGCACGCATTGCAGAGCTAGCACCAAGTGCAAAAGGCTTAGAGCTTCAAGGGCTTAAAATCGGCGTACCAAAGGAGTTTTTCACGGAAGATTTAAATTCAGAAGTGTATAGCATTATCCGCTCACGACTTGACATGCTTTCGGAGAAAGGGGCAACGCTTGTGGAGATTTCACTGCCTTACTCTGAATATGCCCTTGCAGCGTACTACATTCTCGCCACTGCCGAAGCCTCATCCAATCTTGCGCGCTACGATGGCGCACGCTACGGGTATCGCGCTGAACAGGTCCAAGACCTCAACGAAATGTATGTGCGCTCACGCAGCGAAGGTTTTGGTGCAGAAGTCAAACGACGCATTATGCTGGGCACTTACGTACTTTCAGCAGGCTATTATGATGCGTATTACAAAAAAGCGCAAAAAGTGCGCACCCTGATTCGTGAAGATTATCGCAAAGCGTTTAAAGACGTTGATGTGATTGTCTCCCCGACATCACCTTTTCCTCCATTCAAGCTCGGCGACAAGCTGAGCGACCCCTTGCAAATGTACCTTGCAGACATTTACACGGTGCCCATGAATCTTGCAGGTGTACCTGCTATCAGTGTGCCTGCAGGCTTGACAGCACAAGGCTTACCGGTTGGCATTCAATTCGTGGCAGATTCATTTGCCGAAACAAAACTCTTTCAAGTTGCACATGCACTTGAAGCTCATGTGTAGCACACGCACCTATGACAGTTTAACTATCAAGAAATAAAAATTATGAGTGTTTTAGTCAGCAAAGACACGCGTCTGGTGGTGCAGGGCATCACAGGTTCAGAAGGTACGTTTCACGCCTCACAAATGCTGGAATATGGCAAACAGTTTGGTGTTGATTACCTCGTAGCGGGCGTTACACCGGGCAAAGGTGGCATGTATTACGCTGGCAATGAAAAAGACAGGTTCATTCGTGAAGTCCCTGTCTACAACACCGTGCGAGAAGCAGTTGCAGCGCA
Organism: [Chlorobium] sp. 445; assembly: GCA_002763895.1. Taxonomy (NCBI): domain Bacteria; kingdom Pseudomonadati; phylum Chlorobiota; class Chlorobiia; order Chlorobiales; family Chloroherpetonaceae; species [Chlorobium] sp. 445. Next base: position 69,589 of record NSLH01000013.1, on the reverse strand, counting down.
AAAGGTGAACACCTCCATCATTTATGTGCCAGCTCCCTTTGCTGCTGATGCGATTATGGAAGCTGCAGAAGCGGGCATTGAAGTCATCGTCTGCATTACCGAAGGCATACCTACCGCTGATATGATGAAAGCCTATTGGTTTGTCAAAGAAAAAGGTGCCATTCTCATTGGTCCAAATTGTCCCGGTGTCATCACGCCAGAAGAAGCCAAGGTCGGCATTATGCCGGGCTTCATTTTCAAGAAAGGCAGCATTGGGGTGATTTCGCGCAGTGGCACGCTCACTTATGAATCGGTCTCTCAACTTACCAAAGTAGGGTTAGGGCAATCTACCTGTATCGGAATCGGTGGCGACCCAATTATCGGCACACGCTTTATTGATGCAGTAAAAATGTTTGCTAAAGACAAAGCCACTGAAGCACTTGTCATCATTGGCGAAATCGGTGGCAATGCCGAAGAAGAAGCTGCAGCCTATATCAAAAAAAGTTACAAGAAGCCTGTGGTCGGCTTCATTGCTGGACGCACCGCACCACCGGGCAGACGCATGGGACATGCTGGTGCGATTGTCTCGGGCGGTAAGGGCACCGCTGAGGAAAAGCTGATGGCAATGAAAAAAGCTGGTATCCACATTGTGGAAAACCCTGCTGATATTGGTGCAGCCATGCTTCACGCTTTGGGCAAAGCATAATCCAAACCACCTTACAGTGCCGTGTAGAACATCGTCAAAGCCTTTCTTTTCCACATGCTCGAAAAAAGAAAAGGGCGTGTGTTGCCCCTTCAAGCTGCAGGTGCCTCTGGGGGCAAGGCACACGCCGCACACATCACGCCCTTTTTCGACGCAAAAGTAAGACCTTCCCCTACGTGCAGACCTAAGTAAAACCTAAGAAAAACCTAAGCTGCAGTGCGGCATGGAACATCTTTCAGTTTAACTCTGTTAAGTGAGGCACTTCTAACCAGCTTTGCCATTCGACAATGACGCTGCTTAAAATTTTTCTGCAAGTCAATTTGCGGCATGCTACTCAAGACTGGGGCAAGTTTTTGCTCTCTGTGTTTGGCGTCGCAATTGGTGTAGCGGTCTTTCTTGCTATTCGCCTCTCAAATTACTCAGCTTTCAAATCATTTGAAGCCACGATTGATAACGTCAATGGTAAAGCAAACGCGCAAGTTCAATCGCGCAGCGGCACACTTTTTTCGCAAAGTGTCTTTAAGCGTGTCTTGGAACTCAAAGAGCGATTGCCTGCACTGCGCGCCGCAACCCCAGTAACCGAACAACTCTCTCGCATCAAAGGCACAGATGAAACGCTCATCGTACTCGGTATTGATATTTTCTCTGATCGCGCCTTCCGCACCTACGAAGACATAGAGGGCGAAGACAGCGACACCTTTCTGCGATTTTTACTTGAGCCTAATACTATTCTTGTCTCACAGCAATTTGCAGAGCGCAATCGCCTCAAAAAGGGTCAAACTGTGGAACTCTTCGCTGATGGGCTTCTCAAGCAAGTCAGAATTATTGGGGTCTTTAAGACCGATCGCCCTACAAGTGAAGTTGCAAACTCTTTTGCCGTGATGGATATTGAGCAAGCACAGCGTGCTTTTGGCAAAGAGGGCAAACTTAGCAAAATCGATCTTATCATTGATGATACACAAAGCGCGGCACTAAAGGCGTATCTTGCTGAAAGTCTCCCCGAAGACGTCGAAGTAGTTTCTGCAAAAACCGTGGTGAGCAAGTTGCAAAAATGCTCTCTGCTTTTGAGATGAATCTCTCTGCGCTGGCGTTCATCAGTCTGCTCGTAGCGATGTTTCTCATCTACAACACCATTACCACCAATGCGATTCGGCGACGACGAGAAATTGGCATTTTGCGCGCCTTAGGGCTTGGCGCATCCGAAGTCTTTCTACTTTTCCTGCTTGAAGCTTTGCTGATTGGCATCTTGGGCAGTGCATTAGGTGTTGCGCTTGGTATAGCACTTGCTACTTACACCTTGAGCAGTGTTGCAGGTACTATCACTGCGCTCTACATCTATGTCAGCGTCAAGAGTGTCAACATAGACTGGCAGGTTGTGGTCTTATCCTTTGCGGTAGGTGTTATCGCCTCGGTTGCATCTGCATTTTTTCCAGCACTGGAAGTCTACCGCGTTCATCCTCGCGAGACTTTTCATGTACAAGCCTTTGAGCAAAAGTTTTCTTTCAACTTGCGGCGTATTGTTGCAATTAGCTTGTCGCTTCTTTTGTTAGGCATCGGTTTTGCCCAACTGCCCAGCGTTGATGGCAAACCCATTTTTGGCTATGCTTCTGCTATCTGCGCAATTTTAGGCTTTGCCCTGCTCTCGCCCGAACTCATTACTCTTTCACGTGGCATACTTGAGCGTCTGGCAAAGCATCTCTTTGGTATTGAAGGCAAACTTGCTGCAAGCAACCTTGCCGAATCGCTTAATCGCACCGCAACGGCAGTCAGTGCGCTGATGGTGGCTGTTGCTATGCTCATTGGCATTAGTGTGATGGTCGGCAGCTTTCGCCAAACTGTAGTGTACTGGGTCGACCAAACCCTCAAAGCCGATGTCTTTATTGCCCCTGCCGAACGCTTTGCTGTGGGCTCAAATGTGCCTATTGCGCGTGAGGTTTTAGACTATGTCTCCAAACTGCCTGAAACCAAAGCGGTTGATGCTTTCTCTGCACGTCCGATCACACTTGAGGGCAAACCGACGGTGCTCTGTGCTCCGAATTTCGAGACGGTCAAAGCCTGCACCAAACTACTTTTCCGCACAGGCAATGACGAAGAGATCTTAAATGAAGTTATCAATAATTCTCAGTCGCTTTTGGTCACGGAAGTTTTTGCCAACAAGTTTGGCTACCGTGAAGGCGATTCACTGACGCTCATTTCACCAACGGGCACACGACGCTACCGTATTGCAGGCGTCTATTACGACTACGCTTCCGATCGCGGTCTCATTGCAATGCATCGCCCTTACTTTGAGAAGTTCTGGCAAGATGACAAGCTCAACAACATTGGCGTGTACCTGCACGATAAATCGCAAGCAGAGCGTATAGTTCAGCAAATTCGTGCAGAGTTTGCTGACCGTGCGCCCATTCTGGCGTATTCAAACTTCGGCTTGCGCAGCCGTGTCTTAGATGTCTTCGACCAAACGTTTGCAATTACCTACGTCCTGCAGTTTGTTGCTATGATTGTGGCGGCAATGGGCGTGATTAGCTCACTGATGGCAATCATCTTTGAGCGGCGCCGTGAAATTGGTATGCTTCGCGCCGTCGGTGCAAGTGTCGATCAAGTGCGCAATATGACTCTTATCGAAGCCGGACTCATGGGCATCCTTGCATCAGCCTTGGGCATTACCTGTGGCTTTGTGCTTGCCCTCATTCTGATTTATGTCATCAATTTACAATCATTCGGTTGGACGATTCAGGTACATTTACCGATTGCCGCAATCTCAGGGGCAGGTGCGCTTGTTATGATTACAGCACTGGTATCGGGCTGGATTCCTGCACGCTACGCCATGCGCCTTGCTATTGCAGAACAAGTACGCTTTGAATGAGCCTCAGATTACACGCCGCTTTTGATACAACCGAGCCGCTTCATCAGCTGCTTTTACCAACCCCGGGATATTGAGCGGCTTTGTAAAAAATTGATAAACGATGCGCTCTTTAAGAAAAGGCTCGACTTTTTCGAAGTCAACAAAACCTGACATCATAATCACAAAAATATCTTTATCGACTTCTTTGAGTTTGCGTGCAAGTTCAACACCATTCATCTCCGGCATAGCATAATCGACAATACAGACGGAGACCTTGCCTTTGTTTTCTTTCACAAAATTAAGTGCAGGCTTGCCCGCTGGGAACACAGCTACTTCACTTGTCATTGAAAAAAGCTGCTTAAGTGCTTCTAAAAGGTCGGTGTTATCATCGACAATTACAATCATAGAGGTTAGCTTGATTAGTTTTTATGAATAGTACTGGCAATGTCGGGGTAATCTGTGATAAGTCCATCTACACCAAGCTCTAGCAAGCGCTTCATCTCTTCCAGCTCATTGACCGTCCAAGGGATTAGCTTGATGCGTCGTGTGCGTAATTCTTTGACAAGCTCAGCATTGACAAGACGATAGTAGGGGCTGTAAATCTCGGGGGTAAAGCCTAACCTCCAAAGATTTTCATTGAGCGTCAGGGCATTTTCGACAAGTAAGGCAAGTGAGAGCGTGGAGTCAATTTTGCGCATGGCTTGTAGAGCACGCACATCGAAGGATTGCACGGTTGTACGTGCAATCATTCCTGCTTGGTGGATTTCTTTGTAGAGCAGTTCTGCAAATTCTTCAGGTGCAGGGTGAAATTTGCCATCACCTTCAGGGGTAGATTTTATCTCAATGTTGAAGCGCACAGGTGGGAGTTTATGTTTGCTGCAATAGGATTCTACTTCGCGGAACATCTCTGAAAGTAAGGGCTTTACAGCGGGCATGGGCTGTTGTCTTGGGAAACGCGCATGCCCGCGTTTGCCGACATCAAATCGTAGAATTTCGTCGTAGGTCATCTCATAAATGTTAAAGTGCTTTTCCGTGGTCGCATCAACTGGAGTGCCATCAGGGGCAGTGCTAATTTCATGCGAGAACCATGGCTCATGCGAGATTACAATGCGCTTATCTTTGGAGACTACGACATCGCACTCCAAGGTATTTACGCCATACTCCAACGCTTTAAGAAAAGCAGGGATTGTGTTTTCAGGCGCAAGACCGCGTGCGCCACGATGACCTTGCAGATCGAAATCGAACAGTTTAGTCTGCCTTGCTTCAGATGTGGGAGCGACGTGTGGCATGAGTGTACAAGTTAGGACGAACAGACAAGCGATTGAAATTATTGAAATTATTCGCTGGATATGCACAACTGTTCATACGTTAATTGTGATGATCATGTCGAGCTTCAATGCCGAGGCGTTTCATTTGATAGCGTAGAACATGGCGCTCGATCCCTAAAAGTTTAGCAGCACGCAATTGGTTGCCGTCAGTCTGTGCCAGCGCTGCTAAGATATGCTCGCGTTCAATGCGTTCAAGATATTCTTTGAGGGAAAAATTATCAGGGATGTGTGTAATACGCACACCACTATCAAGCGGTGTGTCAACTGTGGCTGCAGATGTACTTGCCGTCTGCGATGTCAGGTGTGATGACATAGGCTTGAGTTGTAGGCTCAAATGTTCAGGGTGAATGACAGAGTTGTTAGTAGTGATGATGACCGCGCGTTCGATGACATTTTTCAGCTCGCGTACATTACCTTTCCAAGGATATCCTAACAGGGCGTGCAAGGCTTCATCAGAAAATTCTAACCGTTTTCGCATGCTTTGCGAAAAGGTGTTGAGAAAGAAATTAGCCAGCTGGACAATATCTTCGGGGCGCTCTCGTAGTGGCGGTAAGACAATTGGCATAACTTGCAAGCGGTAGTAGAGGTCTTCGCGAAACTCTCCTTTTTCAATTGCGAGCGCAAGATCTTTGTTCGTTGCGGCAATTATGCGCACATCTACCTTAATTTCTTTTAAGCCACCAATGCGTCGAAACGATTTTGTCTCAATGACTTTCAAAACTTTGGCTTGCATTGCAAGCGGCATATCACCGATTTCATCGAGAAAGAGTGTACCACCATCAGCGTATTCCAGCAAGCCGATTTTTTTGGCGCGCGCATCTGTAAATGCCCCTGGCTCATAACCAAATAGCTCTGATTCTAAGAGATTATCGGGGATGGCAGCGCAATTGAGTTCCACAAAAGGTTTGGCTTTGCGCATGGACTGCAAGTGAATAAACTTTGCGACATGTTCTTTCCCCGTGCCGCTTTCACCTTGAATGAGCACTGTAGTATCATTGGTCTGTGCCACTTGCATGGCAAGTTCATAGACCTTGCTCATCTGCGGCGAAGGGCAAAGCACAAAGTCTGAACCTGCAAGGCGTTTTGCAACATTTTTCTTGCAAATAGCGCAATTGATTTTTCAGCGTGATTTTCTCAACCAGCTTATCTACTGAAATTTTCAGTGCGTCTAAATCAAAGGGCTTCAAGATGTAATCTGCAGCACCTTGTCGGATCGCTTGAAGCGCCGTGGGCACAGAGTTATAAGCTGTGAGCATCAACACCTGTATGGTCTCGTCGAGTTTTTTGAGTTCAGTAAGTACTTGCAGCCCATTCATGTCGGGCATCATAAAGTCCAGAATAACAATATCAGGAGAAAACTTTCTAGCGATGCTCAAGGCTTCTCTGCCATTGCCTGCCGTCTCAACAAGATAGCCTTCCTCAGATAGCGCTTCCTTAATGAACTCTGTAATTGTATGTTCATCGTCTACTACCAAAATACTTATCATCTGCTAGCAGCGTATATTTTATTAGTGTGGTTGGTGTGCCCTTGGGCAGAATCGAACTGCCGACACACGGTTTAGGAAACCGCTGCTCTATCCACTGAGCTACAAGGGCTTGAACACTTTCTTTGTTTTTATGTTTCTCTCATAATGTCTTGAGCGCATGCACTGTTTTTGGTGATGCGTAAAAAAGATGAGGATAGCAGCAAGCTTAAAATCGCTGCAACCTGAACTTTTGGTATGCATTTACCATAAAACTTGTTTGCAGTCTCAAGGGTTTAGTCGGAATATAAAAGTTTTCAACTTAAGGTATCAACGTCTCCTAAACTTCGTATATGCAGCGATACTTGCTTTTGCTCTCGCTTAGTTTTATACTTTTTTTCTCGTTTGTCATCATTACAGCTTGTCAGCAGCGTAACGCGTTTGAGTATGCTTCACCTGCTTACACACTTTCACTGCCAAAAGACCATGCCTCGCATCATGCCTATCGAACAGAGTGGTGGTATTACACTGGTCATCTAACTTCGAAAGAAGGACGTCAGTTTGGCTATCAACTGACCTTTTTCCGCACCGCACTCTCACTTGAAGATGCAAAAGCCAGTGATGACGCTTCACGCAAGCATGTTTACTTTGCACATTTTGCTGTTACTGATGAAGACACTCGCCAGTTTTATTTCAAGGAAAAACAGTCGCGAGGCGCTTTCGGGGAAGCAAATGCCGAAGAAGACTACTACAAAGTCTTCATTGGCAATTGGTCTGTGCAAGATGTCGGAAAGTATATGCTCCTGCAAGCTGAAAGTGATTCGCTCTCACTTGTCTTGATTCTCGAAGCACTCAAACCTGCGGTGCTACACGGCGAAAAAGGCTACTCGCAAAAAGGTGAATCGCCGCAAAATGCTTCGATGTACTACTCCTACACGCGCCTGAAATCTACGGGTGCGCTTACGCTCAACGGCACGCGCTACACCGTCGAGGGTGAGAGTTGGAAAGATCACGAATTTGGCACCTCACAGTTAGATAAAAACTCCATTGGCTGGGATTGGTTTTCGATGCAATTTTCTGACAGCACCGAGCTTATGGTCTATACCCTGCGTCAAGCTGATGGCAGCATTGGTCGATTTTCAAGTGGTACATTTGTTGCCGCTGATGGCTCAACGCAACATTTGACAAAAGACGATTTTAATCTCGAGGTTTTAGAGCTATACAGCTCTAAAAAGTCTGGCGCTACTTACCCAGCGAAGTGGAAGCTCAGTATACCGAAACTGGATTTGCAAGTAACAATTACGCCGACTGTGCAAGATCAAGAATTGCTCACACAAGAATCCACGCGCATCACGTATTGGGAAGGCAGTGTCAGACTTACAGGCACACGCGGGAAAAACACACTTACTGGCAAAGGCTATGTGGAACTTACAGGCTATGCTAAAGCGCTGAACTTTTAGTGCAACATTAACAAACCTAAAACCTATGCTGTTAGACGATTTACCCAAAGAAGCATTTCGCCGTCAAGATGAATCGCCAGATGAACTTTTCTACAGTGTGCCGCGCTTTGTTACGCATATTGATGATGGCGCTATTGCTGCTGTAACGCAACTCTATCGCGAATACTTTCCACCTCACTCAGCGATTTTAGATTTGATGAGCAGCTGGGTGAGTCACTTGCCCGATGACGTGCCGTATCGGCGCGTGGTTGGCTTGGGCATGAACCGTCAAGAACTTGCCGCAAATCCACGTCTTGCTGAATTTGTAGTGCAAAACCTAAACGTCAATCATGTTTTACCATTTAAGGACAGCGAATTTGATGGGGCTGCAATTTGTGTCTCAATTGATTATCTGACCAACCCCGTTGCGGTGCTGCGTGAAGTCGGACGCGTGCTCAAGCCTGACGCCCCGCTGGTAATTACCTTCTCTAATCGATGTTTTCCAACCAAAGCTATTCTTATCTGGCTCTATACTGACGACTTACAGCATCAGCACCTTGTCAAGAGTTTTTTGGAGCGTGCAGGGAACTGGCATCGAATTCAAATGCTGGACCGGAGCCCGCAGTTTGGCGACCCGCTCTATGCTGTGGTTGCGCGCCGTCTACCAAGTTGAAAAAATCTCATTGAGATGTTTGACAATTCGCTCTGCGGTGCGCCCATCCCACTTTTCCGGAATTTTACCACGTTTGACATGTCCGCTCAGCGTCTTGAGTGCAGCCCGACGCACTTCATCTTCATCGGTGCCAACGAGCAAATTCGTACCAACTTCAATTGTAATCGGGCGCTCGGTATTTTCACGCATCGTTAGGCAAGGCACTCCGAGCACAGTGGTCTCTTCCTGCACGCCACCTGAGTCTGTCAGCACAAGCGATGCTTCTTTCATGAGTTTCAAAAACTCAATGTAGCCTTGTGGCTCAATGAGTTTCAGCGCCGAGATAGCTTGCGCTTTTTCCATCAGTCCGAAAGACTCAAGCATCTTGCGCGTACGCGGGTGAATCGGGAATACAACTTTTGACTTCGTTGCAATAGCCTCAAAGATTCGCAGGATTTTCTCAAGGCTCTCTTTTTCATCAACATTGCTTGGGCGATGCAGGGTAACCAGCGTATAACTTTTGGGTGAAAGTCCTAATTCTTCAAGAATTTTGGAGTTGTTTGCTTTATCGATGTGCCAGACAAGGCTATCGATCATAATGTTGCCCACATAGAAAATTTTTTCCTCGGGCACACCTTCATTGATTAGGTTATGTAGCCCAGAAGGCTCGCTGACAAAAAGCACATCCGAAATGCTGTCGGTAACAATGCGGTTAATTTCTTCGGGCATGGTTCGATCGCCGCTACGCAGTCCCGCCTCGACATGTGCAACTGGCACCAGCATCTTTGCTGCAACGATAGAACAGGCTAAGGTAGAATTGACATCGCCGACCACAATTACCATATCGGGGACTTCTTTTTGCAGCACTTTTTCGAATTCGACCATTATCTTTGCAGTCTGTTCGGCGTGCGAGCCTGAGCCTACGCCCAAGTAAATATCAGGTTGCGGCAGCTCAAGGTCTTCGAAGAAGACTTTGGACATTTTTTCATCATAGTGCTGCCCTGTGTGGAGAATGATGGAGTGATAGTTTCGAGATTTTTGCAGTTCGCGGTGCAAGGGTGCAATTTTCATAAAGTTAGGCCGCGCGCCTGCAACTAAAATCAGTTTTCGCAAGTCTGAACTCTGTTTATGTTAAAGAAATTGGCGTGCAAAAATAATACTTCGTGGTGGATTCATGTAGGCATGTTACTCAGTCTCGTGGTTGCTTTGTGCTTGCACTTGCATGCCAGCGCACAAACACAGCCAAGTTCAAAGCCAACGGCTGCACAGGATACCGTCAAACTTGTTACTGTTATCTTGGAGCGGGCAGATGAAGTTTCAGGCGGAGAGTTTTTAGATAGCACCTTCTCACCCCCCCTACGCGAAGAATTTCGCTCCGCAATCGGCAATGTCCTCTTCCGAGAGAGCACCACCACCGTCGAGTGCGACACAGCTCTGCAGTATCTGACCACACGCAAAATTCGTGTAGTCAGCAATGTCAAAATTGTGCGCGATACTGTTACAATTACTGGCTACGAGGGCTTCTATTTTCCTGATGAAAGACGCTCTGAACTCAAAAAAGATGTAACGCTCTCCGATACCAAAGTCTTGCTCAAAAGCGATTCAGGGATTTATTTCAGCAATGAACGGCGCGCCGTTTTCAGTGGCAATGTCTCGCTCAAAGATAGTGTGCAAATGGTCTTCTGCGATAGTCTGGTCTATTTTCGCAATGATGCTCGCTCACAGGCTTTTCGCAATGTGCGTCTTATGAATTTAGCCGATAATACAACCATCACCGGCGGATACGCTGAACACTTCAACACACGCGGCTACAGTTTCATCATTGAACAACCCCTGCTTACGAAAATCGATAGCACACAAAGCGGCAAAATTGATACACTCTTCATTCGTGCTGCACGCATGGATTCGTATCGCGGCGAAAAAGACAGTGTGCAGCGCGTTGAGATGCAAGACAGCGTGCGCATTCGCTGGGGCAGAGAGCTCTACGCCAAAGCTAAAAACGCTATCTATCGACTTAAAGACCAAAAAATTTTACTGTTCGGCAATCCCATTGTCTGGTTTGAACGCTCTCAACTCACGGGGGATTCTATCGTGGTGCAGCTCAAAGAGCGTGGCAAAAAATTTGCGCATTGAGAAAGTCTTTGTCTATCGCAATGCGTTTCTTGCCTCAAAAGATTCATTGGATAAAACAGGCTTGAAGTTCAGTCAGGTCTCTGGTGTCAATATGATGATTATGTTTGATGATAGCTCGCGCATTCAACAAGCGGATGTCTATCGGCAAGCACGGAGCTTGTATTACACTTACGACGGTTCCAAACCACGCGGTGCTAATGCCTCAAGCGGCGATGAGATTAGCATTTACTTTCAAAACAACCGTGTGCGTCGCATTCTAATTCGTGGCGATGTCGAAGGTGAGCAATACCCCGAACGTTTGCTCTTTCGTAAAGATTTGAACTTGCCCGGCTTCCAGTGGCGTGAAACCGAAAAACCCGTTCAATGAGCCTTCCCGTAGAGCCACATGAGACGCAGCCCTCTCTATATGCGAAAACGCTTACAGTGCTAAAGCGGCTTTATGAATCACAGTTTATTCGGCATGCTTCACTGAGCCTGCTTCTTAACAGTCTCTCCAAAGTCTTAGCCTTCTTTGCTTCTGCCTTTGCCGCAAAGTGTATGGGCGCACTGAACTATGGCATCTCAGGTGTCGCTCATACCACCGCCTTGCAAATTGGCATACTCTACCAACTCGGTCTAGATACTGTAGCAACGCGTCGCATCGCTGCAAACAAATATGCCGATAGCACACGCGAACTTGTTGAGACCATCGTTACACTTCGAGTATGTGTGGCAAGTGCTATGATGCTGATTTGGAACGTTGCGGTGTGGCTTATAGTAGATGAACCTCGCAGAGCAGCATGGTGTCTGGCAAGTCTCATTCTTTGGCTAAACGCCTCACTCCTTCACTTTGTCTTTGTGGGCATTGAAAAGATGCCTGTTCTGAACGGCATTCAAGCCCTTGCGACCACCCTTTCTGCTATTGGTATCTTTCTCATCTTCAAGCCGGGGGCACCTGCAGGGTTGGATTTGGCTTTCACTTTTGCATCGACTGCAGTTGTTGTCGCACTGAGTTGGCTGGCATACTGGCGTGAGTTTGGTCGCGCTCCGATTTCCATGGCACTGTTTCGTACGCCGCGTGCGCTGCTGCCAGAGCTTCTCAGTGAATCATGGAAGTATTTTCTGACGGCGTTGGTTACTGGACTTTTTACGTTCTTTCAAGTTCCAATCGTGGAAATGCTCTCTAACACACGTGAAGCTGGCATCTATCGCACCGCATTTAGCTTGATTTTAGGTCTTGATTTTTTTCTACAAAGTTTCTACCTCCTGCTCTTGCCGCGTATTGTGGTGTGGAAAGAACAGGGACAAGAGATTTTGAGGCAGCAGCAGCAGCGTGCTTTCTGGTTATTTGGAGCGATGAGCGTGCCAATTGTGCTTGTAGCATGGTTTGCTTCACCAGTGTTCTATGATGTGTTTTTAGGTCGTGAGTTTTTAGTAGGTGCTGAAGCGTTTCGCATCTTAGCCATAGCCCGACTTACAGGTTTTATCGCCCAAGTGTATGTGCAAACGCTTGTAGCCATGAAGCGCGATCTTGATTTTTTGATGATCTGCGTTATCGGCTCCGCTACGAGCATTGGGCTAAGCATTGTTCTCATTCCAAATCTTGGGGCGCTTGGGGCAGCATGGAGCGCTGCAACTGGCGAGGTCTTGATTAACGTGGCTTCCGTCATCTGGGTGAAGATGTTTCAACGCAATGTCAGATGAGTGCTACAACTGTGCCGCGCTGTCCGCTAACTTATAGCACGAAGGTGGAATTGCTACAACGGATTGCGTCGTTAGATGTCATAAAACTGTACCGACGCATCGGGCTTGATGTCTCATCGGAGTTTGAGGGCATTGCGGAGTTTGGGTTTTACTATGCTCCGCACTCCTGCGTGAAGTTTTTTTATCCTGCAGTCTGTGGCTCGGCTTTATTTTATCAGCAATTGCAGTTGAAAGGAAATTATTATGAGGAACACAAATTTGAATTTGCACTTGCTGCTGATTTTATCAAGCCTTTTGCACGTGTCTTAGAAGTCGGCTGCGGTGATGGTGCATTTGCAAAATTTTTGTCTTCCAAGCATCCCGATTATCTTGGCATAGAAACAAACCCCGCGGCGGTCGTGGCAGCGCAGGCTGCAGGAATAAACGTGGAAAATATCATGCTCGAGCAAATGGTTGAACGTCAATACTCCGCATTTGATGTGGTCTGTGCTTTTCAGGTGCTGGAACATGTTGCAGATGCAAAAGCCTTCCTTGAAAAAATGTTGGCGCTGCTCTCAGCCAATGGATACTTGATTCTCTCAGTTCCAAATGATGATGGATTTATTGGGAAGACTCTTAATCACATTTACAATGTTCCACCGCATCATGTTACGCGCTGGAATGAAGCAGCGCTGAGACACATTGGCTATCAATTTAAGTTGAAAGTGTGTGCTGTGGCGTTTGAGCCATTGCCACATGTCCATTGGCAATGGTATAGAGAAGCAATGTTTTTTGACCGCTTGAGAGCCCGTTTTGCCCCAAGCTATCGCTGCGCTGTAGACCTGCGGTTTTCGACGCGTCTCATCGTCAAATTCTCCAATTTTCTTTCTGCCATGAATCAAAAGGAATTAGCAGCTGAGCCATTGCTTGGTCACACACTTGTCATTGTGTTCCAAAAATAATCTCCTCTTAAGATAGGGCTCACTTTAACTTTATAGAAAGCGTGATTGAGACGTGTAAAAAGTGTCTGGCATTACTCATGCAAAAGGCTGCTCACTTAGGCTCATCATCTTTGATGCGAGAGGGCGTCAGTATTTCGCTGTTGAATATCTCTTCGAGAGCAGTGAGTTTTGTGGCAAGTGCGTTTGCTGCACAGTGTGTCGGCGCTTCAAACTTCGGTGTCTCTGGCATCATCATAACTTGGGCAATGCAGGTCTCACTTTTATTTCACGGCGGACTCGACCCTATTGTCTCGCGTGAAATTGCACAACATCCTGCTCAGTCGCGCAATTTACTGACTGCTGTGGCAAGATTTCGTTTGTCTATTGCCCTACTTCTTGCCTTACTTTGGGTGATTATCACACGCTTGCTTGTCTCGGCAGAACAGTGGGCAGTGTGGCAACTTGGTGCAGTTTTGTTGTTATGCAACGCACTCAATCTTGTCTATTTTTTTCAAGGCTTGGGGAAACTGCGCACACTAAATCTCATTACGGCAATCAGCTCTCTCTTGACTGCGCTCATCTACTCAACTTTTTTGCCAAAAATGCCCTTAGGTTCTGATTTAGTCGTTTTTGTTGGCTTGAATGTGCTATCCACGGCTGCAACATGGCTCGTTGCCTCAATGATCATAGCTCCCTCACATTCACCAAAACTGCATACACATCGTGTCTTTCAACTGCTTGGAACATCCTGGAAATACTGGCTGGTTGCGGTTGCTCAATTTTTTTACACGAACTTTCAGCTCTTAATTCTCTCCACAGCTGTCCCTGAGCAAGCAATTGGCGCTTATCGTAGCGCGCTCATCATCGCTGGGGCATTGGACATGGTTTTTAGTAGTTTCTATAATTTACTCTTGCCGCGTTTTGTCGAGTGCCATGCAGCAGGTGAAGCAGTATTCAACAGAGAGCGCCGCAACATGCTATGGCTCTTCGTTGCAATTGGCATTGTGCCCACAGGCGCGTTGATACTCTCGAGTTCCATCATCTATGATGTGCTCTTTGGGGCAGAATTTGCTGGTGGGTCTTTTCCACTTGTGTTTCTTGCATGCGCAAAGTTTATCAACTTTATTGGTCAAATTTATGCCTACACACTAATTGTGAATAAACAAGACACGGCAGTGATGACAGGTTGCTTAACGGGATCGCTGGCAAGCATTATGCTATCGCTTTTGCTGGTTAGAGCATATGGCACGCTTGCTGCAGCAGCATCCACTCTTTTAGGTGAAGCCATCATTACAGCTTTGTATTTGTGGTTTTCATTACCGAAGAATACTCATCGTTGGTCTCGTGTGGCAAGATGAAGATTACCTTTTTGTGCCCAATGCCGCTCTATAATCCCGTAGGTGGTTTGAAAGTTGTGATAGAATACGCGAATCGGCTTGCGCAAAGAGGGCATTGTGTAACACTTGTTGCAGCAACTGGCAACGTGCCTTACGACAGGCAAGCTACAAGTCAGCATAAGATAAAGCGCGCTCTACTTTTTCTTTTGAGAAGTCTGGGCTACAAAGGCGGCTACAAGCCCGATCAATGGATACGACTTGCACAAAGCGTAAGACTGCTTTGGAGACCGAGTTTGGATGTGCGTTGGATTCCTGACGCAGATGTGGTGATTGCTACAGCTTGGGAGAGTGCCGAATGGGCAGCTGCTTATCCTGACTCTAAAGGTCGAAAATTTTATTTAATTCAAAACGATGAATCCGCCTTTACCAGCGACCCCGTCTTATCACAGCGCGCACAAGCCACATGGAAATTACCCCTAAAAAAATTAGTTACGGGAAAGTGGCTACAGACGTTCTTGGCTTCCAGAGGTGAAAGCGCTTGTTGGGTATCGCAGGGTGTGGATTATCAAGATGGCTACTTTTCACTTATGCACCCTATTGACAGACGCTCGCCCACAACGGTTATCATGATGTATCATACGATGCCCTGGAAGGGCTCAGCAGATGGTCTTGCCGCACTGAACATCGTTAAACAAACTGTTGATACACTTACTGTGCGTCTTTTTGGCACACCCAATGCGCCACCCAATCTACCTGCGTGGATAGAGTATGTCCAAAACCCGCCACAGCGTCAGTTATGTGAGCTCTACAACGCATCAGCAATTTTTGTTAGTCCAAGTTGGGTAGAAGGTATGGCTTTACCACCTGCTGAAGCCATGCAATGCGGTGCAGCTGTCTGTCTGACACAGATTGGTGGTCACACTGATTACGGCATTCATCAGCAGACGGCTTTACTCTCTCCACCTCGAAAGCCTGAGGCACTGGCAGCAAATATCTTGCAGCTCATTGAAAATCCGCAACTCCGTATTCAACTTGCAATGAATGGACATCAGTATATCCAACGATTTACTTGGGAGAGTGCTGTAAAAAAATTTGAGCAATGTATCACAGCCGATTAAATCACGATAGCCTTCCAAAAGTCTATATTCTGCTGCTGAACTGGAATGGCTGGCAAGATACGATTGAGTGCTTGGAGAGTGTCTTTCGCCTGCACTATCCACACTATCGTGTCATTGTGTGTGATAATGGCTCAACCGATGATTCGCTTTGGCACATTCAGCAATGGGCAACCGGGCGGCTTTCGGTGTGGACACCACCGCACAACGCACTGCGTTCATATTCTTACCCACCAATTGACAAACCAATCACTTACTGTGAGTACACTTGCGCCGATGTTGAGTCTGCACTCAGCGCAGATGAACACGATGCAAAACTCATCTTCATTCAAACTGGTGAGAACCGTGGCTTTGCTGCTGGCAATAACATTGGCTTACGCTATGCACTTGCCAAAGGCGACTTTGACTACATTTGGCTTCTCAACAGCGATACCGTTGTTGCACCCGACGCCTTGCTGAACCTCGTTGAGCATGCCTTGCAAGACACGACCATCGGACTTTGCGGCTCAACCCTACTTTACTATCACCATCCGACGCTGATTCAAACGCTTGGAGGCGGACACTACAACAAGTGGTTCGGTCTGACCTCACACATCGCTGAAAATCAGCCCCTTGAGCAGTTCCCGTCTGAACATCGTCATCAGTGTTGCGCCTCAATGGATTATGTCATGGGCGCATCTATGCTGGTCTCAAAGGCTTTTTTAGAAACAGTCGGGTTGATGAGCGAAGAGTATTTTCTTTACTTCGAGGAATTAGATTGGACTATGCGGGCTCATGGACAGTTTAGGTTAGGATATGCCGAAAAAAGTATTGTCTACCACAAAAGCGGGCAAAGCGTTGGTAATACACCGAGAAAGTGGAGTGCAATGTCGGTATTTTATACAACGCGCAGTCGGATTAAATTTGTGCGCAAGTTTTATCCGCAGTCTCTGCCACTGGTTTATCTGCGGCTTGTCCTATCTTTTTTTCGTCAATGGCTAAACGGTCGGCGCGCACAGGCACAAGCAATTTGGGACGCAATGCGACAGTACCCATGAACACCCTTCGCTACGCCGTACTGCTGACAGTTGTTTTCACCATTCCTTTGCAGCAGTTGCTTTATGTCTCCATAGCTGGTATCAGTCTAAAAACCTATCAATTGCTCTTGCTCCTGCTTGGTGCGCTTTCGCTCTTGGACATGCGTGAAAATCAATCTATGTCTGAGTGGCAAAAGCTCGGGTTAGCATTCTTTCTCATTAGCGTATGCGCTGAAATTGCAGGGTATATTGAACTACTCAACTTTGGTGATTTACCTGAGTTGAAATACATCGGTTCGCTGGATAGCTCACGCTTTACTATCAATCTCTACCTGTTGCTCAATATGCTTTTTGCCTGGCAAGTGGTTCGCTTCATTACAGAAGTGCAAAATGGGTTGAGAACAGTTTTAACAGTAGCCGCACTCGGGTCAGTGTTTCCAGCACTCTATGCACTCTATCAACTCTTTAGCTTTTTATTTAGCTTTGAAATTCAAGCACTGCAGTTCAACAGAATTATTGAACGCCCTGATGCGCCGCGCGGAATTTTTTTTGAGAGTGGCATTGTCCGCTTTGCCTCCACTTATTTTGAGCCCGGTCCCTATGGCGGATATCTTAGCATTATCCTTCCACTGACCGTGATGGCTATCATGCAGTGGCAGTCGAGTGAGAAACGCTCGTCGCTGCCGCAATGGCTCAAATTGATTTTTCTGCTTAATATCGTGGCGCTGCTACTTTCTTTTTCGACATCGGCTTTGGTGGGCATGATACTTTTTGCTCTGCTTGTACCGATACTCATCTATCCGCTTCGGCAAGTTATCAAAACAACCCTCCTCACACTGCTCGCTATCCTGCTTGTCATCACATTCGCTGGGCAATGCGAGTTTGTGCTTAGCGCAATAGATAATGCATTTCTGCAAAAATTTTTGCTGAAGAGACGGATATCTCTGCTGTGTCGCGCGTTGCAAGATTCCATCAAGCTAAAGTCGGACTGAGAATTTTTCTTGATCATCCCCTTATCGGCATTGGTCCATTTATTCCTTACTTCTTTGAAATCTATGCGCCAAGCGTAGATGCCACACCGCAAGCAGTTTCCATCATCTATATCAATGTACTTGTACAGACAGGTCTTGTGGGCGCCAGCGTTTTTTTCTATGCTCTTGCAAAACTTTTGAAAGCATTACTCACTCACACTGTAAGCGCTCCAGATGAGACGAGTAAAGCGCACGGCATCATACTCTTGGGTTTATTTGTGGTCATTTTGACCTTATTTTTTACGCTTGGTTCATTGGTTGCCGTTCACTTTTGGCTTGCCATAGGGGTGATGATAGGATGGCTCAACTTGCAAGCAAAAGTTCTCACGCTATCTCAAACTGTGAAAATTGCCTAATGCGTATTGTGCTTATTGTGAAAAGGCTTGCGCTATGCTGCGTTGCGCTGTTTCCATTTCTTCTTTACGCTCAACCTAAACCCACCGAGCAGTTTTCTGGTCAAACCTTTGTGCAAACTTATGATTTACGTCTAAGAGAGGAAACGATTGGTAGCACAAAACTCTTCTACGCTGAATTTGATGCAGGACATTTGCCTGAAGCGGCACTTAAAGCTATGTCCTCATACGAACTTGTGCCGTTTGTGCCGGTCAAATCCATTTACATTGGTCTGCCTGCTGGTGCCACACTTACAGTTTCAGCAAAGCGTCTTGCAGGGGAAACCAAGCAGAATATTCGTTTAGCGCCTGTAGCAAGTGACAATACCCTACTGCAAGAGAGTAATATCACACAAAGACTTAAAAACAGTGCAGCTTATGCTTCGGCAGACTTTCTGCCGGCATCGATAGCAAATGTTGTGCGTTACTTCTATGTGGGGACACAATATGTGGCGCAAGTACAAATTGCACCGCTGCAGTATTCAGCTGCACGAAAGGAACTGCGCTGGCATCGCTTGATAGAAGTCAACTGGTCGATTGTAAAAGCCCCAAACTCCAACACGCTGGTTCAACCGCACACACATAGCTTTCTCGATGAGCAATTTCTTTGCCAACATCTGCTAAACTACAACGAAGCCAAAGCCTTCCGAGTCAGTTCTTCTACATTGCCCGAAGTTATGAGCATAGCAAGTGATAGCACCGCAAATTGGTATAATCCTTCTCAGCCTTACCTCAAACTACTGACCACAGAAGATGGTCTCTATCGCCTCTCTGGTGCTGAGATTGCAGCAGCAGGAGTCAGTCTTTCGGGCATCAATCCACGTACTTTGCGACTCATTTACAAGGGCAAAGAACTACCGATTTTCGTGCGCGGCGAAGAAGATGGGCGACTTGATGCAAACGATGAAATCGAGTTTCTTGGCAGCTTTAATCGTGCTACGCCCGAGCCTGTACTGGACGAATTTACAGGCAATGTGATTGGCAGTGTTACAGAGCTACGAAATGTGTACAGCGATACCAATGTCTATTGGCTTACATGGGGCGGTACGCAAGGTCGGCGTGTGGTAACGGCAACTGCAACGCCAAGAGGCACTGCGCTCTCACAAAGTTTTCTTGCCACACATCGCATTGAGCAAGATTGTATCTATGTCGCTGCACTTACAGAGCAAGGTCAGTATGTTACTGAGCGTGTGCTCGGTGAAGGTTGGGCGCAGCGGTATTTTCAATCTAACCCCTCTCTGCCAATCGACACGGCACAGACTACTTTTCAACTTGAAGGCGTAGTGAGCGCTGGCACAGCACGCGCCGCTGTGCGTTTTGCGCATACCACTTCTGGCACCGCAGAGTTTGAAATTATTCTCAACGGCACATCGATTGGTTCAATCTCACTCTCGAGCAGGGGAGCTAATGTCTATACACTATCGTTCAACGCTGCAGTGCTGCGCAATGGACAAAATCAACTGCTCTATCGTCTGCGACGCACAAGTGCCCAGACCAGCATTGCAATTGTTGCCTTAGACTGGATTGAATTTTCTTTCCCGCGCAATTTCACGCTGCCCACAGCATCACGTCAATTCTTTTTTGCCTCCGATAACGCCGCCCAAGATCTTGAGCTTGCAGGCATACAGGATAGCGACTATACACTCTACAACCTTACTGACACTGTTCGACTAACTATCACAGCTCAAAGTGTCGAGCGATTGCGCATCGGTGTTGAAGCAAACAAAACTTATGTGTTTGCCGAGCGGCGAAATTTTTATCGCCCGCTTATTCGGCTACATAACGCAAAGCCGTTACTTCGCAATCCCAGTCGCACTGCTGATTACATTATCATCACGCATCCGCTTTTTTGCGAGCAAGCAAGTCGTTTGGCAGCGCATCGCGCCTCAGCTCAAGGCGGTAGTTATCGCGTTGAAGTTGTAGAGACCGAGCAGATTTATGATGAGTTTAATTTCGGCCTCTATGACCCTATAGCGATTCGGCAGTTTTTGAAATATGCTTTTGAGAACTGGCGCGCACCACAACCGCGCTATGTCTTGCTCTTCGGTGGCGCCAACCGCGACTTCAAAGGCAACCTGCCTGTTTCACGAGCGCGCCCTGCACTTGTACCAACATATGGACAGCCCGTTAGCGACATCTGGTTTGTGAGTTTCGATAATGCCCCAACTCGACGCTTTCGCAACATTCCAAAAATGATGATTGGGCGCATTCCTGTCTATAGCGTCGCTGAAGCTGAAACATATCTGCGCAAGCTCATTGGCGATAGCCAACCATTTAGAGCAGAAGCATGGCATAAGAATTTTCTTTTTGTCAATGGTGGATTCAATTTGCTGGAGCAGCAACTTTTTCGCACTTACTCTAACAGCATTATCTCTAACTTCATCATACCGCCGCCAATCGCTGGCAGAGCTGATACGCTCTATCGCGACGACCAAAATCCTTTTATCAGTACACAACTCGAGTCGCAGATTCGTAACGCTATGGCAACAGGCGCCGCTCTAGTGCATTACATTGGACACGCCGGCTCAAACAGCTGGGACCTTGCCCTTGGCGATCCGCTCACACTGCAAAATCGTGGTCGCTATCCGCTCGTGCTGAGTTGGACATGTAACACTGGTCGCTTTGCAGAACCTTTCGGGAAATCCTTTACCGAACAATTTCTACTCTCACCCAATGGTGGTGCACTTTGCTTCATTGGAACAGCCGGCTGGGGCTTTCCATCGTTAGATCATATGCTGAGCCAGAATGTCTTTCGAGCGATTCAAAATGCGCAGCGCACCGCAGGCGAAATCTGGTTTTCAGCGCATCGTGCGTTTAGCGAGCAATTTGCTTTTTTCAGCGCTGCTGTGGAAGGCACCATCGATCACTACAACATTCAAGGCGACCCCGCCGAACCTATGGCACTTGCCACCTTGCCTGATTTGGCACTCACGCCCGAGCAACTCACATTTCTTAATCCTGTGCTCAACGAAAGCGACCTGCAGCCGCTTGCTCTTGTCATCTCAAACTATGGCTTAGCTACTCGTGATAGCGTCAATGTGCGCATCTATGACCGCTGGGCAGAAAGTCCAACGCCAATTTTAGTGCTCGATACCACTCTGCGTCCGATTGGTCTGCGCGATTCTATCGTGGTCAGATTGGATTTTTCAGGCAGATTAGGCATACACGACCTTGAAGTTCGCCTCGATGAAAGCAATCGCATTGTGGAAGTCTCAAAAGAGAATAATCGCGCTTCGTTGCGTATCAATGTACTCACAAATGCCGTTGCTGTTGCAACGCCACAAGCCTTTGGCACGATGCTGCGCTTATCACCTCGTTTCGTTGTCCTCAACCCAAGCGAACGCCCCAAAAGTGAGCGCATCTATCAATTTGAACTTGATACAACCGACCGCTTCGATAGCCCTCTTTGTCAGCGCAGCGCTAATGTACCTGAAGGACTTTACACGACGGAGTGGCAACCCAATCTTCCACCGCTTGCAAATGTGCCTTACTTCTGGCGCGTCCGCAGCCTTGATGGTTCTGACGAAACACCATGGCAAATCTTGCCTGTAACCTTCTCCGATGAATCAAGTGATGCAGACGCATGGCAACAGCTCGGTTCACAACTCTGGCGTAATCAACTGGTGGGCTTAAACCGCGTGTCTGACGGTCTTACCAATGGCGATGGTCGCTTGCCGCTCATTGTACGCTCTGTGGGACTAAACGCGCAATTACCCAATCTTTTTTATGAAATTATTGTCGGCGATGATCGTCAGTTTGATGTCATCGGACTTAGCACACCACCGCGCGGACCATTGCGCGGCTTGAATATCGCCATCTTAGACACATCGCAAGTTGTGCGTGTAACGCGCGTAGAAAACTTTGACTTTCTGACCATGTTCCCCTACACACTTATCAATCCTGATACTTCCTTGCCCGCTCGCTTTAATCGTTTAATCGATAATATGGCACCGCATCAACTTGCGCTGATAAGTCTGGTCGATGCCATTCCCGACACACGCGATCTGCCAATGAATCCCATTCGTCAACGCCTTGAGCAGCTCGGCAGCCAACACTTTGGCAATTTGCGCTTTCGTGAATCGTGGGCATTTATTGGTTCAAAAACCGCCGTTTTTATGCCGAAGCATGGGGCACGCGCTGTGCTTCATCGTTACAGGGCTGCGACTCTGCTGGAATCGTTACCACCATTGACACCGCCATCACGATTCAACGCCTCAGTGCCGGCTTTGCAACCGACCGTATTGGTCCAGCCTCGCGCTGGCAGCAGCTTTCGTGGCAAAGCACTGGCAACCGCACACAAACCCGCTTTACCGTGCTGGGTCTGCGTCTCGATGGCAAAGAAGATTCACTTCTGACAACCACGCAAAGTGCTGGTATAGACCTCTCATTCATCGATGCAAAGCGGTATCCCTATCTGCGACTGCATGCATTACTTCAACGTGACACTAACACAGGCATAGCTCCCAAGCTCACCACTGTGCGTCTGACTTACACCAAAGCCGGCGATGCAGCTATTTCTTACCGCACTTTCCGTGCCGAGCACGATTCTCTTGACGCAGGCGAACCTATATCGATTTCAGCTGAAGTGCGAAACTTAGGTCAAGCACGGCTTGACTCCATCACCGTTCGCATCTCACTCGTCTTGCCCACCGGTCAGCGACAAACTCTGCAAACCCTTCAAATCGATTCACTAAGTGCAGGCGCAACACATCCGCTCACCATAACCTTGCCTGCTTTTGTGCAAACTGGATTGCAAACACTTGCGCTGGAACTCGACCCTGACTCACGTTTAGCCGAGCTCTCAAAGCAAAACAACCGCGCTAGCCTTTCCATTTTCGTGCGAGCAGACACGGTGCGTCCGACCGCTACCATTGAGTTCGATGGACGACGCATCAGCAACGGTGAAACAGTTCGCCAGCGTCCGCGCATCGTGATTCGAGCATTTGATAATACACTCTCGCTTACCGACACAAATGCCATTCGAGTGTTTCTCAATCGCCGCCCGATTTTCTACGCCCAATCTCAGCAACTGACTTTTATACCAGCTACAGCGAATAACCCTACTGCGACTGCCATCTTCACGCCAACGCTTACCGACGGCGACTATACACTCTTTGCCACTATACGCGATGCTGCTGGAAATCTTGCTGATAGCGCCTCCACTGTGGTGCGCTTTCGTGTCGACTCAGAATTCAGAGTAGAAAATCTTTTCAACTACCCGAATCCCTTTTCGGACAAAACCGAATTTGCTTTTCGCCTCACGAGCCCCGATGATGAACGACCTACAGAATTCAAAATTTTTATCTATACCATCGCTGGACGGCTGGTACAGGAGCTTGATGTTATGCCTGTCATCAATGCAGGATGGAGTGAATACTACCGCATTCCTTGGGACGGACGTGATAAAGATGGCGATCTGCTTGCTAATGGCGTTTATCTTTATCGTGTTGTTGTTCGCTCATCCAAAGGCACGATTACCAAAACGGAGCGACTTGCTATCGTACGCTGACTGCAATGGAAATTATCTATCTTACCCCGAAGTTGCATCCTCTCAATGGCATTTCTCAGTATGCGAGCCTGCTTTGTTCTGCGATGAAAAAATATGCTCCCGAATTTGTCTTCCGCCGTGTCGATGACATGGAGTTTGAGCAATGCTATCGCTCTCTGCCCAAGCACAGCATCATCATGGCAGAGATGAGCGTGGGCGAAGGCAAAATTTTTCAGGCACTCCGCCGTCAGAAAAAGCAGCGACCAGACCTGCGGCGACTGATTACTATTCATGACCCACCGCGCTTTGCCGTTGAAATGACGCCTCTCTTGGAAAAGATGTCCGCCTTCACATTGACGCGCGCCCTGCGACGCCTTTTTCTAGATGCACTGGATTGGACGCTTGAACGAGACATGATTCAGCAGTGCGACATCTTCGTTACACTCACGCCCCTTGGCAAACAAATCTTAGAAGAAAAGTTTAAGCGATTTTTTCCGTTTGTGCCGCAGGTGTTTTATGTTCCGCATCTGCTGTATCTTGACCCGCCTGAATGCGCACCTGCTCCAACTTCATCCGTACCCACGCTGGGATACTTCGGCTACATCAATCCGCATAAAGGCTTGCATATTTTGATTGAAGCTGCATATCGCCTGAAGAAAGAAAACAAACCTTGTCCGCGTCTCGTCATTTATGGCGAACCGATTACGAGAAAAGGCTCGCTCTACTTGCAGCGCGTTCAAGGTCTGGTACAAAAGTATGCGCTTACGGACAGCGTGCAGTTCAGAGGCTATTTAGATGAGCCTGAGATTATGGCATTTTTGCGGTCGGTCAATGCGCTCGCGATGCCGTATTCAGACTTAGGATTTGTCTCTGCAAGTGGTGTTTTGCAGTGGGCACGAAGCGTTGGCATACCAGTGTTAGCCAGCAAAACACAAGCTTTCACTTCACTGCTTGCTGATGGTGTAGAAGGCAGAACAATTGCAACGCATGATATTGCCGGTTGGGCAGAGGCGATGCACTCTATTGTGGTCGAGCATGAAACATGGCAACGCTTCCGTAGCGGTGTGATTATGCAGCGTGCTGATGCCGAGTGGAAATCCGTTGCAACAAGGCTTAGTCATATTCTTCAAATAATTCAGAGAAGCTAAAACGATGCATGTTGCAATCGATGCACTGCTCCTAAAAAATCAAAATGCCGGCACAGGTTTGTACACGCATCATTTGCTCAAAGCGCTGGCTCAAGTTCCTTCTGCATATCATTTCACGGTCTTCACTGATGCCGCATATCACTTCGCTAGTGGGTTTGAATCCAGTAGCATGAACAGTGAGAAAGTAAAATTATATGGCACCGCACACCGCATTGCCTGGGAGCAACTTATCTTGCCGAAGCGACTGCGTGATATGCAAGTTGATGTTACGCTCTATCCCTTCTTTACTAAGCCTGTGTTAAGCCATGTGCCTGCTGTTGTGATTGTCCACGATGCGCTCATCAAAGTTTATCCTGAACTCATTGAACGCCCCCGCCGATGGTATCTTGATACCATGATTACACACGCTATCAAGCAAGCGGCATATATTCTCACAGTATCGGAGTATGCCAAGTCTGACCTTGTCAAGCACTACGGTATAGAGCCTGCCCGCATTTTGCTTGCGCCAGCGGCAGCGGCACCACATTTTGAGGTAAAGATTTCTGAAGAAGAACGCTGCGCCACACTCCACAAATACGCTGTGCCTTTTGACCAATTTTTCTTGAGTGTCGGTATTAGCCACAAGTATAAAAACTACATCGAACTGCTATCTGCATTCCGAGCGGCTTTGGTCGAAAATCCTGCTCTACGACTGGTGATGGTCGGCAGTGCTGGCAATGATCAAGAAGCAATTGATGCCTTCATTGAGCAACATGCGTTGGACACAAAAGTTTTTTGCGCACGGTATGTAAAGTCAGAAGACCTGCGGGCGTTTTATGCGTCAGCAGTTGCACTTGTGATGACAAGCCGCTATGAGTCGTTTGCCATGCCGATTGTGGAAGCGATGCATGTCGGGTGCCCCGTGATTATTGCTAATCGGACCGCAATGCCCGAGACCGCAGGCGATGCAGCACTGCGATACGACACCATGGAAGACTTAACGCATCGGCTACTTGACATGTGGAGCAATGAGATGTTGCGGCAGCGTCTTGTGACAAGCGGCTATGCGCAAGCAAAGAAATTTTCATGGCTCAACACTGCGCAATGCGTGCTTGAAGCCTTGGAAAAAGCTGTTAGAGCAGTTTAAGCCGACGCAGCATGTCATCGTAGCACCGCAGAACCAAAGATTCGTCGAACTCCTTAATCATTTTTAGCCGTGCGCGTTTGCCCATTTCTAAGCGTGCTGCCTCTGGCATTGTGATTATTCGCTCGAGCTTTTCTACCAAATCACTCACGCTGTTGGGCTGCACTAAGAAACCCGTTACACCATCTTCAACAATCTGACGGCAACCCACTGAATCAGTAGCGATTACAGGTTTCTCAAGACTTGCTGCTTCGAGCAATGTGCGCGGTGTGCCTTCACGATATAGCGATGGGAGCACCACGCAGTCCGCTGCTTGCACATAAGGCAAAACCTCTTGTGTTTCACCCAAATAACTGATGTAGTCCTTCCAACGCTCAATCTCATCTCTGGAGACAAACGCCGGATCTTTTGCCGAAAGAAAGCCAAGCAAGCGAAATTCAGCGTGTGGATATTTGGTCTTTAATTGTTTTGCTGCTCGAGCGTAGAGCTCGATTCCTTTCTTGCGCAGCAGTCGCGCGCTCAGCAAAAAAACGATTTTCTTTGACGAAGTGTGTGTGCTAGCTGTCATCGGACAAAAGTGACGCGTATCAATCCCTTCTCCGGGGAAAAGATACGCTTTTTCTGAACTGACCAATTTTTCGGACACAAACAGTGCACGGTCTTCGGGATTAACAAACCACACTTCTCTTGAATAACGCAGAGCTTTTCGTAGCAGAAGCTTGGCGATGCTATTGAGCCAACCCTTGTGCGCAAAGGCATGTCCTGCACCACTCACGACCGCCACGGAGGGCAAGCCCAGCAACATGGCTGCCAGCGAGCCATAGATATTCGGCTTTATGGTATAGTGGATGATGAGGGATGGGTGCTCATCTGCATAGATTTTGTAAAGATGCCAGAAATAGCGCACATCGTTTAGCGGATTGATACCACGCGGCTGTAAAAAAACATCTATGGTGCGGCAGCCGTGATTGCGTAACCGCTGAGCATAAGCATCACTGGGCGCAACTGCAACCGTCTCAACATCTTGAGCTTGAAAGTGCCTGATAACACCAAAGCGAAAGTTGTAGAGAAACCACGAAGTATTTGCGACGAGCAAAATCTTTTTGCGCGATTTATCCATTCAAATTTCGAATCCAACGAGAGAGGGTACGCTCAATGCGACGCATCATGCGGCGCAGAGAAAAACGCGACATCACTTCATCTTCGGAACTTTCAATGAAGCGCTCGCAATATTCTTTAAGGTTCATCTGCATTCGAAGTTGCAAGCGTCGATAGCGCATTTCGCCGAAGTAATGTGCAATGTCGCGCTCATTAGCTTGGCGCATACGAACTTGCGATTCGTAGTCGCAGTTTTCTCTTACACGGCGCATTTCTTCCAAACGCTCTCGCAAATATGCCACTTCCTTGCGTGTTAGCTCTCCTGAGTAGATGTAGAGTTCGGGTATTTCAAGAAAGTCGAAGTTATCGAGTTGGATGTTGGAGAGCAGTTTTTCGTTGCGCTTGTCAACTTTGCCGGTCATTTTACTTCCTCCTTCCAGCAGATTGAAGATGGGAATCAACAAGCAAAATTTCACAAACTTCTTTGTGATTTCAAAACTGCACAAAAAAAGACTGGCTCAATTAGCCTGTAAGACTTAGCAGACAAGAACATCTACACCCTTTGCTTTTGCCCTTTGCGTTTTCATTTTCAATTTCGTGCGCAGGGTTTAGGATTTTACAGGATTTGCATGTATCTTTAGTTTTTAACAAGACACGCTTGTTCTAAGCGAGCATTTCGCTGCACGCTTGCATCCAAGCTCGGCGAAGCGAAGCAGGCGAACTGCCGATCACAGTCCCCAGTTGTCCGTCATCTGCATTCATTCTGTTTCACTCCAATTTTATAGCGCGTCTTTTCACTTAAATGCAACAACATATGTCATTTTCGCAACTGGGTCTTGCCGATGCGCTCGTGCAAGGCATTCTTGCCACGGGCTATACCGCTCCTACAGAAATTCAAGCCAAAGCAATTCCGCTCGCTGTGCAAGGCAACGACATCATCGGGCTTGCCAACACCGGCACGGGTAAAACCGCAGCATTTGTGCTGCCTATGCTGAATTTGCTTTCGAGCACGCCGACACCAACTCGCCACTTAATACGCGCGCTTATTCTTACACCGACGCGCGAGCTGGCTACACAAGTTGAGTCATCTGTGAAAAATTATGGTCGCTTTATGAAACTGTCTTCAGCTACAATTTATGGCGGCGCGGATATGCACAAACAAGTGCAACAGTTACGGCGCGGTGTGGATATTCTGATTGCAACGCCCGGACGCTTGCTTGATCATATTCAGCGCCGTACCATTGACCTCTCACATGTGCAAATCCTTGTGCTTGATGAAGCAGACCGTATGCTGGATATGGGTTTTGTCAATGATGTCAAAAAAATTATCGCTGCTATGCCGCGCGAGCGACAAACCCTGCTATTTTCTGCCACGATGTCTAAGAATATCGAATCGCTGGCGGCAACTGTTCAGCGTCAGCCAAAAGTTGTGGAAATAGGGGAACGACGCGCCGTAACAACTTCAGTTACACAGCACTTCTATGCAGTTTCTTCGGAACAAAAACTCGCTTTGCTCTTTCACATTCTCGATACGGTAGAGATGGATAGCGTTTTAGTTTTCTCTCGCACTAAGCACGGCGCAGATAAACTTGCACATCAGTTAGAGCGACATGGCATAACCGCAGTAGCGATTCATGCAAATCGCACGCAAGCCCAGCGCCAGCGTGCATTAGCAGGATTTCGCAAGAAGCATTACAAAGTCCTTGTTGCTACAGACATTGCCGCCCGCGGTCTTGATATCGAGGGCATTTCACATGTCATCAACTTTGATGTACCGACTTTTGCTGAAGACTACGTGCATCGCATTGGTCGGACAGGACGCGCTTCTGCCACAGGCGACGCGCTGACGCTTGTCTCAGACGAAGAGTTTCACTATTTCCGCCGTATTTGCAGTTATGTGGGCACGCGTTTCGAGCTGCGCCGCTATCCAGAGTTTGAATACGCTGCACGTGCCATTCATCGTAACTCTGTAGCGCCTGCGCCGCCAAAGTCTGTCTCTCGCACATCGGAGCGTGCACAGGGTCAGGCTTCTACCGCAGAGAAAAAATTGCGCAGACCGTCATCACATCATAGCTCGTTTCAGACAAATGCCGCAACAGTTGGCATGAGCACAGCAAGTTCTGCCTCGCACACTTATTCTCATCAGGCTGGAGCAAAGCAAGGTCATCAAGCCTCAGTTGAGCACCACGCTAAGTCAGAGAAAAAGTGGTGGCGCAATTTTCTAACTAACAATGAGCCTTACTCAAAGCGCGAGCGCAAAACATCATCTTGAGCGTATCTGACCACATTATTCTCTGCCCTCTTCCGATGCCTGATTTTCAGCGCTCATGGTCAGCAGCATGTCTTCGACGTGGCTCAACAAAGTTTTTCCAGACAAAGGCAAAGCACAGATAGGTGATTGCTCCTGCGCCGACGCCAATCCCCCACCCAGCTATGACATCAAGTGGATAATGTACACCGACATAGACGCGTGAGTATCCCGACAAGAATGCAAATAGGACTAAACTCCACGCTACTATCTTATCAATCGTGCCAGATTTTGAGAAAAACACCCATACGATTGTTGCAACTGCCGCTGTATTTGCAGCATGTGAGGATGCAAATGAAAACGAGTGCGTTTGGTCTAAGAGCAGCCGTACCTGTTCAAGTTCAAAGCATGGACGTGTGCGCTGCACGAGTGGTTTGAAGAAACCAGATGCAGTTTGGTCAGCTATACCAATTGCCATGAGACACAATACCAGCGGTGCTATACTTTCTTTGCGACGCGTCCAGACGATATAAAGCGATGCTGCCGCTGCAACAATCCAAGAGCGTTTGAAATCCGTAATGAACAGCATGATGCCATCAAGATACGGCTGCCCACCTCCTTCATTGATGCAGCGAAACAGCCAGACATCAAGCTGATACAGCGTCTCAATCATTGAATTTTTGCGCAACTCAAAGCGCGTCTCTATTCGGCGCTACGGTTTAACTTACCTTTGCTTTCTTTTTGGGATTTTTCTTTTGTGTCTCTTGTACCGCATTTGATTTTGACGCCGGTGCCAGCTTAGAACCGACAGGCGCAGGGTTGCGTTTAGCTTGCCAATTGACATAGAGCTGCTGCACGATGCTGAAGACATTGAACATTAGGTAGTAGAGTCCTAATCCCGACGGCATGTTGTTGAAGAAGAGCAAGAGCATGATGGGCAGTATAATATTGAACACTTTCGTCTGTTCGCTTGGTGCGCTTGTCGGCGTGATTTTCTGCTGGAAATATGTGGTAATCGCCATCAAAATTGGAAAGACTGCGATGTGCGAGCCATAGAGCGGAATAGAGAAAGGAAGTGTGATAATAGCGTCAGCTGTGGACAGGTCGCTTGCCCAGAGGAAACTCTCTTGCCGCAATTGGATTGAGGAGCGAATCACATAGAACATGGCAAAGAGTAGTGGCATTTGCAGCAGTACAGGCAAACACCCACTCAACGGATTAACACCTGCTTCTTTGTAGATTTTGCCTAATTCGCTTTGCAATTTTGCCGCATCGTTTGCATACTTCTTTTGCAGTTCTTGAATTTGCGGCTGCAATTGCGCCATTTTCTTCATTGAGTTTGTGGAGGCAACCGTCAGTGGATAGGTAACAAGTTTAATCAGCAGTGCAAAGATGATGATGATAATCCCATAATTTGAGATAAAGCGTTCCAACAAGTTAAAGACTGGTAAAATAATCCACTCTGCAAATGGGCGTGTAATCCACTCCCAGCCGAAATCCATTGTCTTTTCAAGATCGGATCCTGCTTCGCGAACCAAGACGTAATCCAGAGGACCGATGTAGAGCGTGAAAGCATGTTGTACGAGGCTTTGATTGGCGGGCAATCGTGGCTTTAACGCAACAGTGTAATCTTCAAAAACATGCTTATCGTCTTTCACAGTGCGTTTGCCTTGCAAATAGGCACCTTCGGCAGGTTCATCGGCAATGATAGCTGCAAGAAAGTATTTGCTTTGCACCGATACCCACTTCGTTGAGCCATCGGGCTGCAATTTGAACTCTTTGTCCTTGCTATCGGCATCCAATCTCTCGAGTGAGCCGTTAAAGTAAGCATGAGCATAGGAACTGTTAGCTTCTTCGTTTTCATCTTTTTCTGAATGTGCTAGTCCACCATTCCACGCAACTTGGTAGGTTGCACCCCGCACAAGCTCACTTAAGCCTACGAGTTCCGTTTGGTATCGAATTTGATATTTATCGCCTGTAAAGGTATAAACGACTTTGATGCGCTTGCCATTTGCAAGGTCTATCTCAAAAGGAATTGTTGCAGATTGCTTGCCACTGAGTTTGAAGTTGCGCTCCGATGTTTTTGGTGTAAAGTAAAGGTCATTTGTATTGACGACAGATTGACGCGCATCTGTGGTTTCAAAAAGCAAAGATAGTGCCCCATCTTTTGCTGTGATAAGGTCGAAGGGTTTGCGCTCCCAGTCAAGGTACTTTTTTTGCACGAAAGAGATGAGGGTCGCGCCTTTACTTGAAAGTTTCGCTGTAAAGAGGTCTGTTTCCACGGTGATGGTGTCGGTAGTGCCTTCCATGACCGCTGCAAATTCGCCCACTTTTTGGGTGCGCAATGCTTTTTGGGCGAGGGCTTTTTCTACCGAATCAGCATAGGCTAATGCCGCTGAATCTAGCACTTTGGGTTTCGGCGGCTTAGGTGGTGTCGAAGGTGTGAGGAGTTGAAACCAGACAATAAAAATGAGTCCGATGAGTAAAAAGCCAATAAGCGTGTTTCTGTCCATTGTCGGTGTATGTTATGAATGCTTGTGCTTGTGTGAATGCGGTTTCGGTACAGGATCGTATCCGCCTTTCACAAATGGATTGCAGCGTAGAATGCGCCATAGCGTAAGCCAAAACGCTGCAAAAAAGTTATGCGTTTGAAATGCTTCTAGTCCATAACTCGAACAGGTTGGCTCAAAGCGACAACTGCCTCCAAAATAAGGCGAAAGCACCAGTTTGTAGAAGCGAATCAGTAAAATTGGCAAGAAATTCGTGATTTTCCAGCCCCACCAGAGTTCAGGGCTATCTTCATGCACTTGGGGCGTCTGTTGATCTTTATCGTGCTGACTTGTCATTTTCGTAAAAATTACACACCTGAATCTAAAATTGTGTCACCTAAATCATAGCTTACGGCACGCGTGCGACGGATCACATCGATTGCTTTGAGTTCGTTATGAATTTGCTCAAACACATATCGCGCTTTACCGTCAGACATATCTGCTTCAAGTCTGCCGCGCAGCTCGAGCAGTAAGTTATCCAAAATGTGCTGAATTGTCTGTCTTGAGAGTTTTTCCATATTCGGCTCGGAATTTACAAGTCTTTCAATTTCCTCGAGGGTTTTTGGCGCAGCTTGATTTGCGAAGATAGCTTTCATCACGCGCCGCCGCATGTTGGCTTCATGGCGCTCTTTCTGTTTCTTGAGTACCCACACTCCACGCACGAGTGGAATGAGAAAAAACAAAACAGAATAAATAAACGGTACCCAGCCCAGTGCAAGGCGCACTGCAGGTGTAATCACAATCAACTCCAGAATTGTATGCTCTGCTGTAAGCACCAAAAACGAGAAAATCAGATTAAACAAATTCATAAGTACGATAACAAGATTGCGCCCAAAGTCGTTGCCTGTCCAAAGATATTCCGGCTCGTATTCATCCCAGTAGTAGACGATTTGCGTTTCATCGGTCTTGATTTTGCCGCGCAAGAGTTCATCGAATTCGGCATAGAGCACGCCCTCTTCTGTAACTTTCAATCGTCCGTGAAACTTTGCTGAGTAAGCGGCAAGGAAGTCTTCCATTTGGTCAGTGGTCCAGCCTGCCAGGGCTTGAAGTTCTGCGCCAACGGTTACTCCTCTATTTTCCGCAAAAAGGCAGCAAGTTCTTTTTCATTGCTGAGGTGGTCGACAGGCACGCGCGGCGGTCCGAAGACAAAGTCATAGACAGACGCCATGAATCCCTTTTTGTTTTCGTTGAGGGCAGCTGGCTCAGGTTGATACTGCGGATAGCGATAGCCTGCCGCGTCTGTTACATACATTACCGTATTTGTCATGTGTGAGAAGCGAAAGATGGCTGCAAATAAATCGCCGATAATGTTCAAATTCAGGGAAGAGCCTTTCTTTTCATTTTTGCTCGAAGACGATGCTAGGATGACGGCAACCACAATTATGACGACAAAGATGACAAAATAGACCACCATCACGAGGGCAATACAGACCTTGTAAATGGCTTGAAAGCCTTTCCAGAGCCAATTGAGAATCTCAAGAAAAATTTCAGTTGCT
Organism: [Chlorobium] sp. 445; assembly: GCA_002763895.1. Lineage (NCBI taxonomy): Bacteria > Pseudomonadati > Chlorobiota > Chlorobiia > Chlorobiales > Chloroherpetonaceae > [Chlorobium] sp. 445. The sequence continues at coordinate 36,406 of NSLH01000013.1, read as the reverse complement.
GTTTTAGCGTTGCGTCGCCGCAGCGTTTCACCAAAGTCGTAGATAACATCGCCTTGCGACGTGGCTTGCACACGGCAGTAGTACTTGCTAATCAATTCGTCGAACGCATTTACAAGGTCTTGCACAGCAATGCCTGTGCCTGCAGCTGCATCATTGAGTGTGAAGGGTTGCCGCCGCTTTTCTATCCATGCCTCAAGCGTGGAGAGCGTATTTACTTTTTGATTATCTGCCATGCCAAGATTGTGGTCCGTTGCTGGTGCAAGTTTGTAAAGATAGCAATTTGTGCGCCTCAAACGACGAACTGCACGCCGCAGTCTGACAATTTACCTTACCGCTTATTATGCAATGACCTTTGACTCAGTCGCTATAAGTGGCAGTTCAATAAAGAATGTGCTACCTTTGCCCTTGCCTTCGGATTCTGCCCAGACTCTGCCACTGTGTAACTCCACGATTTTCTTAACGATTGAAAGCCCCAAACCTGTTGAGCTTTCACCATCCGTCGGACGCGCAGAGAGGCGTTGGAATTTGCCGAAGAGTTTTTTCATGTCGTCCTGTGTTAGTCCCTGACCTTCGTCTTGAATGCTAATGAGAATGGTGGTATCAAGATTGTTGTTTTGTATTTCTGCACGGCTTATGGGAGAAGTCTCGCTGGTTTTACTTCTCCTATTACTGGAGATTGTGATACAGGTGCCTTTCGGTGAATACTTAATTGCATTGCTAATCAAATTTTCGAGTACCTCTCTCATTCGTTCGCTATCCATCTCAGCATAAAGATGAGGTTCAAGGCTCACTGTAATTTTTTGCAACTTGCGCTCTGCGGCATACATATTTTCTGAGATCACAGTTTGCAGCAGTGCATTGACATTGATCATCCTTTTGTTCAACATCAATGTACCGCTATCGAGCGCCGAGGTCTTCAGCAAGTCCGTGATAATGTGCAACATGCGCCGAGCAGCATGCGTGATGTTTTCAGCCATGAACTTTACTTCAGCTTGCCCTTCCAATTTTTCGATCATCAGCATCGAGAAGCCCATAATGCTTTGAAGAGGATTTTGTAAGTCATGTGCTGCAATCCCCAACAGCTCGGTCTTGAACGCATTGGCTTCTTCGGCAGCTTGACGCTCCTTGTCAGCTTTTTCGCGTGCGACAGTTAGCATGGCATTGAGCTCCGAGAGTTTTGCATTCTGCTTTACTTTCTGCCGATAGCTTAAGGCAATCAACACGATAATCATCAGCGAGAGCATGGCTAAAAGTACAAGTGAGCGCTGCACAATCATTTTCGCTTCACGGTCTTTTTGCAAGGCTTCGATTTCATGGTCTTTGCGCTCGTTTTCGAGGCTCAGTTGCAATTCAGCGATGTGCTTTTCCGTCTCTAGCGAAAAAAGTGAATCCTTCAGCGCTGTAAATTTCTCAAAGTAGGTCAGTGCATTTGCATAATCACTTTTGCTGCGGTAAATGTCGGAGAGCAGTTTGTAGGCGTTTTTTGCTTCGTTGCGTGCTTGCACTTGCTCAGCGACTTCAAGCGCGCGCTGAGCATATTGCAGGGCGGCATCATATTTCTTTTGCAGAAAAAGTGTTCTTCCAATTCGCTCAAGCGACTCTGCGACGGCGTTTTGCATCTTTCGCTCTTGACGGATTGCTAAGCCTTTGATAAAGTATTGCATGGCTTGGTCATAATTGCCTTCTTGCATTTCGCTTTCACCGAGCGTCGTCAGTGCCATGTCAGCGTATCGCTGATCGCCAATTCTTTGAGCTATCGTTAGGGCGTTGAGTGCATAGCGCTTTGCTTCTGCATAGTCTGCAAGATTCAGATAGCTCATGGCTACGCCAATTGCTGCCGAGCAGATGCCCTCTTGCACATCAAGTTCTTCAGCTAACTTCAGTGCCTTTGTGCGATACTCGAGCGATAGTAAATGCTTGCCTTGGTTTGCGTAGCTATCTCCAATGCGGTTCAGCGACCACAATATGCCCTTTCGGTCTTGAAGTTCTTCTCGCAATCGCAGCGCTTTGAAGTGATAGTCCAGAGAAAGGTCATATTTTGCTTGATAGTCGTAGATATTGCCTAAGCTGTGGTAGCACCATGCAATACCGTTTTTATCTTTTATAGATTCATAGGCTGCTAGTGCCTGCATGCGGGTCTCCATAGCTTTGGGGAAATCTGCACGCCGCTCATAGACATAACTTACTGCGTTGTAAGCATGCGCTATACCGCGCTTGTAATTAAGTGCTTGAGACAGCCAGAGCAATTCTTTTGCATAGTGCATTACGCTATCGAGCTCATTACGCCAATAGTAGCGCACAAGACGATGCAAGAGCTCTGCACGCGCTGTGTCCCTCGCATCGGCAAGCTCGCTCAGCAGACTGTCTCGGTCTGGTTTTATCTGCTCTTGCGTCCACCCGCAGCACCATATGCCACCGAGCCAGAGCATTAAGGAGTACACAAACTTCATCTCTAAACTATTCTGTGAGCCAGGGTATTTGAATTTAGCAAAAGCACGTCAAAGCACATATTTTTGTGCTACAAAACTTGATGCTCTGCCGAGCTTAATACTGTAGATTGTACAGCGGTTTTCCCAATACTCGACTTACATTTTTTCGTAACTGCTTTAACACACTTCAACCTATGGCGCTGACTTATTCAACCATGTTGCCACTTGGTACAGTGGCTCCGCCTTTTACGCTACCCGACGTGGTGTCAGGCAAAATGATGTCGCTTGCCGAACTTAAATCTGACAAAGCTACGCTTGTGATGTTCATTTGCAATCATTGTCCATATGTTCAGCACATTCAGGGTGGGCTTGTGCGATTTGCAAAAGACTATGTCGCAAAAGGCGTCTCGATTATTGCGATTAACTCCAACGATATTGTAGCTTATCCTGAGGATTCACCTGAAAAGATGAAGGAAGTTGCGCAGCGTTTAGGATATGTGTTTCCGTATCTGTTCGATGAAACACAAGAGGTAGCGCGCGCTTATGATGCAGCATGCACCCCTGACTTTTTTCTCTTTGATAGCTCTCTTCGCTTAGTCTATCGCGGTCAGTTTGATGACTCACGACCTGGCAATGCAATTGAAGTAACAGGTAAGGACTTGCGCGCTGCACTTGATGATCTTTTAGCAGGTCGTCCTATATCCATTGAGCAGAAGCCATCTGTGGGCTGCAATATCAAATGGAAAAAGTAACGGATGCAAACCTGCGCTTTTGACAAGCACTCAATGCTTATGCCCGTCGTGATGATGATGTTCGGCACTGCAATTCTCAGATGCTGTGCCATTCTGATTTATGCTGACAGGTTCGCTCAGAGGCGTTACTTTCTCGAAGATTCTGGCTTCGACAAACACATTGAAGAGGTCTTTGTCGATTTTACCGCTTTTGACCTCATAGTGGAGAATGTCTAGTGCTTTTTCTGCTGGCACTGCCGGTTTGTAGGGGCGGTCTTGTGCGGTGAGTGCATCGTAGATATCAGAAATCGTCATCATGCGGGCTTGCAGGGGAATCGCCTCAGCCGTGATGTGGCGCGGGTAGCCTGACCCATCAAGTTTTTCGTGATGTGCAAAAGCAATTTCAGGTACACGGCGTAAGTCGTTTGTCCAGGGAATGTTGCGCAGGAAGTTGAACGTATGCGTCACATGCGATTCAATCTCACGTCGCTCGCGTTCATCAAGGCTTCCCTTTGGAATGGAAAGTCGCTGCACTTCATGTTCTAAAAGGTACGGATAGACTTCATCTTCGCTGTAGATAAAGACTTTGGATTGAATCTCACGCAATTTGCCAAACCCTTCTGAACGCAAAATGCTGGGTTCATTGACTTTGATGATGAACTCCAAAAAGCTATCGAGCTCCGCGATTTTTTCTGCCATTTCTGCATCTAATCGTCGCAGTTCAGGCTCCACTTCGCTGCGTGTACGCTCCAAGAGATAGAGCAGTTTTTGTTTTGTGTATTTGAGTTCAATGGCTTTTTTGATTAGTGCGTAGCGCTCCTTGATAGAGTGCATTTCATAGTCATAGAGTTTCTTTGCTTTGACCAGGACCCGCTCACGCACGCCAATTTTGCCGAAGTCATGCAGGAGCGAGGCATAACGAATTTCTTCAAGGTCGCGCCGTGAGAACTTAACATTTTTGAATATCCCTGTCTGAATTCTATCTACGGCTTCAGCGATACCAACGGTTAAAATTGCCACACGCTCTGAGTGACCCGAGGTCGTGGGGTCTCGCGCTTCAATGGCAGTAACAGACGCTTGATGAAACCTTCGAACAGATTTCTGATGCTGTCGTAGAGCAACCGATTTTCGTACGCCACTGCCGCCTGTGATGCTAACGCATAAATGAATGTTTCATCTTTGCGTGTGAAAGGAATAATGTGCTTAACTGCATCTTGCGGGTCTGGCAAGACAATGCGAAAGTCTGGTTTTTGTTGATTAGTTGAATGACGCCAATTGTTTCTTTGTCGTGATTAAGCATTGGCACCGTGAGCATCGACTTTGTGCGGTAGTTGATGGATTGGTCAAATGCTCGACCGCCGAAACTGTACGGCACACGATCTGGCAAGTGATAGACATCAGGAATGTTGAGTGGCTCGCGTGACAGAGCAGCATAGCCCACAATGCTATTTGGCGTAATGGGCATCACCCACTCTTTGAAAGGCACCTCACGGCTGATATTTTGAGCTAGTTTGAAGCGTAGCTGCTTATTGGCAAGGTAGTTGTTGCGGTCAAACTCTACGCCCGGTTTTTCCTCCACGATGTAAAGACTGCCTGCGTCAGCGCCAGAGATTTCCATGCTGATAGAAAGAATCATCTCCAAAAGGCGCGTGATATCTTGTTCGCTCGAGAGTGCAATCCCAATGTCCTTGAGTTTTTCTAATTCTTCGCGCTGTTCGGAAAGCTCTCGGCGCAGCAGCATTTGGCGCTCACGCTCTTGGAAGTGCACCTGTACGCGCTGCAAAAGCAACTTAAAGCGTAACGGACTTACAGGAATTTCCAGAAAGTCAATCAGCTGTTGCTTGTGCACCAGTGTGCTAAAATCACCGAACGCTTCAAACTCTTCTGGTAAGCCAACCACAGCTACTGCAAACATTCTTGAGAGACTTTGCGGGATAATTTTATTGATGCGGTGCAGCATAGTTACATCTACCAGCAGCAAGATGGGCGTCATATGGAATGCAGTGCCAATCGCTTTGAGATGCTCTTCGGATTGCCTTGGAGAAAAGTACTCGAAGGCGTATTGCAACGATTTCAGAGCGTCTTGTGTAATCTCTGCCGAGAGCCCTACTCGGTCGAAAATTAAAATCTTCTTTGTGCTCATTGTCTTCCCTTTAAGTGATACAAATGCTCTATCTTGGTTTTTTAGCGTGCCGGCAAAACTCTAAAAATACAAATTTTCTTATTTTCAAATTTGAGGAAATTACATGAGATCTCGATTATGCCCATAAAAATGCAACCGTCATCTCAGAAGAAAGCTTTGCATGTTTTCTCTTATTTGCTGCTGTGTTCCGCCTTCGTTAATTTTGTCTCTGCACTTGCCTTGCTACACGCCGCCACAGATGGCTTTCAGGTAAGTATTCCTGCCACACGCGAAGGCTCAGTGGTTTTTGCCGCAACATTTGCTTCTGCCATGCTGATTGCTGCAAATTTTGTCTATCAACTCGTCTTGAAAATGAATATCCCCTTCTCTTCTACTATGCTGATAGGCTTTGTTGCCAGCGAGCTGCTCTTTTCAGCTTTTCTGTGGAGTCTGCGCTGAGCTTGCTGCACTCACATGTGAGACATATTTCCAAACGCTGCGTTCTTTTTCTTCTTGCCCTGCGCGCGCTTGCACATTAATTCTATCCCTCGAAAAATGCTTTTATTTTTTGATATGCGTCTCGTTTTCCTACAAGCGCGTTCATCAGTTGCAGCATAGCGCTTGCACCTTGTGCAAAGTAAATCGGACGCGAAGAAATAATATTGGTATAATAAACAGCAGGTATGCCTAACTCTTTGACATAACTATCAAGTGAGGTTGTCCCGACGACCAAATCGGGCTTGTATTGCAGCACAGCGCGACGATCTTCTTCAAGGTACTTGCGGTAACGCAACTCTGTGCCGAGCATGGTCAGTAACTTGTGGTCATCATCGCCAAGTTCAGTACGCGCAATAGATGTTGACGCATAAGGGACATTGGCTCCAGCTTCCAGCAAGAGACGCACAAGCGGAAATTCATTGCCTTCGTAGCCTGCCACGATAATGGTCGCCTTGAGTCGATTAGCCTCAAGCGCAGCTTTGACTTTTGCTTTTTCTTCCTGTGCCACTTGTTCAACACGTGCTTCATCTAAGCCGAGTGCCTTGCCGACATCTTTTATCCATTTATATGTAGAATTGACACCGACTGGATTACCTGCAATAATCGGTACGCCACGCGTCTTGAAGAATTCTTCTGTAAGTTCATAAAAGGGGTGCAAGATAGCTACTGCGCTTACGCTTCCTGCTTCAATGAAATCATCGATATGCTGTGAAGGCAGCGTAATGACGGACTCTACACCCATGCGCTGCAAGACTGCACCGATAGCCATGGCATCCAGCGGGAAAATTTCACCGACAATGACAATCGATTTCTCGCGTTTGTTTGAAGACTTTGCAAGCCGTTTGAGCACCGCTTCCAATGCAATATCTTTGGCTTCAGGATGCGATTTAAGCAGATACGCTGGCAGGCGCACTAGCACCACTTCAGCATGACCCACTTTTTTGGGCAAGAGTTCTTCAGCTACGCCAGCTGTTTCAGCCACACATAAACTTACCACGGGAATCAGGCGAATCGTTGGATCTTTAGCAATCTCTTCAATCGTTGCACGCAAATCATCAATGATACTGCCGCTGGCAAGCTGTGTGGACATCACTTCTGGGGAGACAATAGACTTGCGTGCTGCATAAAAGTGCGTCACAAACGTCAAGCCATACATGCAGCCTTTGTCAGTTGCCATGCAGACCTGCGCACCGTCAATGCGCGTTAGCACACGCAGTCCACCGAAGGCTGGACACATCGTTTGAGGATGCAAATTATTTGCATCGCTATTGCTTTCTGCTGGACGCTGCTCTGCTTGCAGCACTTTGAAAAGATGCGAGAATTGCTCGTCGCTTACCTCAGCGCGATGAGTTTGTGGATTCATAGTAACTTCCCCTTTCTGAAATGTTGCACGTTCAAGCGAACGCAATCTGATTACTGAACTTTATCGAGAAATGCACCTTTTGGCAACTGCGCTGAGTATTGCTTGATGGCTTTGAGCGCATCACTTTGCTGTGCGAATTGTCCAATCCGCACACGGTAGCGCAGCTCACCATTCACTGTGCGCGGCTTGATGCTTACATTGAATCCTTTCTGCGCATACATAGTAGCAACTTCCCGCGCTTCAGCTTCTGTCGGACGTGACGCTACCACAATTGCCCAACCCCCTTTGGCTTCATTAACAGGCGTAGAGAGTTCGGGCGGCAGACTGCTTTTTTCGCCCGAGGCCGGGGGTTCTGAATTTGTTCTTACACTTTTTTGCTCCACTGTTGGCGCTGATACGGGCTTACTACTACTTGAAGACCCCGATGGCTTTGCAATGAGATTTTCTGCGGCATTATTCTGTTTTGATGATGCCGTGTTATCAGCGCTTGTTGCACCCTTTTCAGAGGTTTGTTGGCTATCGGATGTTTTGGCTTCACTTTTAGCAGCAGGGACAGGCATCGTGCTGCTTGATGTCGGACTTGGAGCTGGCGTGTGACTGTGCGACACCCAGAAAAACATGGTGATGATTACCAAGACAGCAACACTGACACCAATGAGTGTAAAAATCGCGCTTTTGCTCACGCCCTCTTTTGGTACTCTAAGCGGTGGTGCGGCTTCGGCAGCCGTCTTTGTACTTGCTTGCTCAGTAGGAGGTGTATCTTGATTTTCCAGAAAATTGCGCACTTGCTCCTTCTGTGTGTCTATTGCTAAGGATTCTACCTCATCCAATGACAACGGTATGGGCGGCTGAAATGTGGTCTTTCTCTTCTCTGTTTTGCTGCGCTTTATGCCTAACTCCGCCCGAAAACCCGACTGCTCCAGAAAAATTTTCTCTTCATCTTGCTTCTCTACGGGGATATTGTCCAGACCAAAGTCAGCAGGATTAAACCCGGTTGGGGCAACCTGCGGCGTAGGTGGCGCTGCAGTTAAGTTAGCAGAAGCGGTCGCTTGCGTTGGCTTTGCGGTTTCTGCACGATGTTCTGTCTCTGAAGTCTCTTGTTGGCTCAGTTCAGGTTTTGCAGATAATGTGTTACTTTGCGGAGTTTGAGCGCTGGATTTTTTCGTGAGCGGTATTGGCGCAAGATTTTGATAGGGCTTATTGAGCAAATCAAGTAGCCACTCCGATGGCTCTAACGCTATATTTTTTTCGGTCCGTACAATCACGCCTAAGGGCTCGAGCTCTACACGATTTTTGAACTCTAGTGTTTTTCGAACGGCAGTTGCAAAACCTGCACTAAACTTTTCAGCCAGATCATCATCTAAGCCGAGGCTCTCAAGTGCAACATCGTAGAGCAATCCGCCGTTGCTGTCATCGGATTCGGGCATGAGCTCCACACTGTAACGTGGCGGCGTCACTAAAATGACATCCTCCCGCTCTACTGGTCGTGATGGAACATGCGCTTTGCGCACTACACCGATGCCTGAGAGCTGAGCTGTCCCTGACAGTAAGAGCTCTTCGCATACGCGATACATTACGATTTGCAACCACTCGCTCACTTTTGCTTCGGGCACCCCCAGCACAGGCGCAAGAGATTTTGCAATAACGCTTAGTGTTGAAGACATGTTGCTTTAGTTAGTGTCTTGTACTATCATTCTAACTTAACCAAATTGCTCTATCCACACAACCTCATATTAGCTATGTTTGACAGTCAGATTTTTTCGGTTAGCGAACTCAGCGCGCATATCAAAGCAATCCTTGAGCAAGGCATTGGCTTTGTACGGTTACGCGGTGAGGTCTCGAACTTCAGGCAACAGACTTCAGGCCATCTTTATTTCACACTTAAAGATGCTTCAGCACAAATCAACGCTGTCATGTGGCGCAATTATGCTGAGAAATTGCGCTTTGAGATGAAAGACGGGCTTGAGCTTGTGGTAGAAGGTGAATTGCAAGTCTATGTGCCACAAGGTCGCTATCAAGTCAGTTGCTTTTCAGCACAGCCTGTCGGTGAAGGTTATCTAAAACAAAAGTTTTTACAATTGTTTGAGAAGTTGCGTACAGCAGGTCTGTTTGATGAAGCGCGTAAGAAGCCTTTGCCTCACTTGCCCGAACGCATTGGCATTATCACTTCACGGACTGGGGCGGTTATTGAAGATATGAGAAGGATTTTGGAGCGGCGCTATCCTGTCGCAAAATTGATTCTTTATCCAGCACGTGTGCAAGGTGAAGAGGCAACTAAAGAACTCATTGCAGGCGTGCGCTATTTCAACACTATGCAACCGCGCCCTGATGTGCTGATTTTGGCACGCGGTGGTGGCTCTATTGAAGATCTCTGGTGTTTCAACAGTGAAGAGCTTGCATATGAAATCTCTTGCTCCAAGATTCCAATTGTAAGTGCTGTTGGACACGAAACGGATTTCACCATTGCTGACTATGTCGCTGATGTGCGCGCCAGCACGCCATCGATGGCTGCAGAGATTGTTGCGCCTCCTGCCGAGCAAATTTTAGAGCAAATCACGCGCATAACCCGCACAATGCACACCTCGCTATACAACAGAGTTGAACAGTGTAAAATCGATCTTGACGCTCTTGTGAACAGCTATGCTTTCAACCGTCCAAAGCGCGAACTTGATACGCTCTTGCAGCGCCTTGACTATGCACAAGAACGCCTTGCACACGGCATTATACAGCGTATGCATTACACTTCTTCAGCGCTTGACAGTGCAATCAAACGCTTATCTGCTTTAGGACATGAGCAAATCTTGCATCGTGGATATGTTGTGGCTTACAAGGAAGGGCGAGCCATTCGATCTGCGGCTGAAGCACAAACAGGTGATGAACTGATGCTGCATTTTCACGATGGCACCAAACATGTTCGTGTTCTGCTGTAACTGCCCTTGCGCACTCCTGTGCAGCGTAGAAATTGTAAAGCCCGAAGGCCATTCGGGCTTTATGCATTTGATATGCTCTTTGTGTCCTAGTAGGTCTTACGCATTTTAGCCAGTTCGCGCACTTTAGCCAGTGCTTCCTCGAGCGAGTGTGCATCACTTTGCGACAGTGGTGCTGTCAGTTGTGTGTTAGCTACAACACGCGTGTTGAGTTGCGGTGCGCTTACCAGTGTTTGATGGCGTGAAATGGCAAGCTCGATCGTGGATTTGAGCAGCTCTCGCTGCATCGGCTTGACGAGATAGCGAAAGACTTGCGCCTCATTGATGAGACGAATCGCAATGCTGGCATCACGGCTGTCGCTTAAAAGAATCATTACTACATCAGGCTTTTCGATTGCCGCTGCAACCAGAAAATCTGCTGCGCTGATATCAGGTAGATTAACTTCGGAAATCAGTACAGAAATCGGCTTTGTTTTCAAAATTTTGAAGGCTTCTGCTGCATTTATTGCCGTGTAGACCTCGTACTTATCACCCAGCACTTGTTGATAGGCTTGTAAGTTTGCAGGTCTTGGATCAACGAAGAGCAAATTTTCTTTGACTGCAGTAGGCGGTAAATTAACCCCAAGCGTACTTAGTAGCCCTGCTGATGTACTCGCTGTCTTTGGCGCAGGTCTGGGCGTCCTTTTAAGCCTTTCGGCATATTCACCTGCGAGCGCGACCGTTTCCTTGAGTTTGTTACTCTGCCACGGCTTATTGATGTAGCGGAAAATTTCACCGGCGTTAACGGATTCAATAATTGCATCTAAGTCAGAATAGCCTGTTAGCAAGATGCGCACCGTATTTGGACTGATCCGACACACTTCGCGCAGCAGTTCAACACCTAACATCCCGGGCATGCGCTGATCACTAATGATGATATCAATTGGCTCACCACGCTTGAAAAACTCTAAGGCTTCAAAGCCGCTGTGTGCAGTATAAACTTTATGGTCATCAAAGAGCAGGCTAAGCGATTGTACGATGTTAGGTTCATCATCGACTATAAGAAGTGAGTGTGGCATACTTCTATAAAACGGTTAAGGTTAAAAAAAACTCCTCTCCTCAGTAAAATGCAAAACAGCGTGCACTACTTCAAAAGTAATGCCAAAACAATTTTCATGCGATTTGTGGTAGGGAATCTCGCAAATACAGTAAAAAGTTGAGCAGCATAATCATTTCTGTGATAATTTTTCACAACATTTTTCGCCGACGCGCCACTTCTGCCTCGATTAGGCGAAGTTCGCGGCTCACATAGCCTGAGAGTGCAGAATTTTCTTCAGCGCGCCGCATTAGATATGGCAAAACATCTCGTACAGCCCCAAACGGGACATATTTGGTCACATTAAACCCGTTTGCCGCCAGTGTGTAGGAAATATGATCCCCCATGCCATAGAGTTGTGAAAAATAGACATGAGGATGCCCAGGATTATCTAAGGCATTAGCCAGTTTGAGACTGCTCACCTCATTATGTGTACCTGCACACACCGCGATGCGGTCTAAATGCGCCAGGCAAAAATCCAGTGCTGCGTCGTAATCTCGGTCGGTATCACTTTTGGTGTCATGAATTGGTGACGGGTAGCCCAGCTGTGCCGCACGCTCGCGCTCCTTTTCCATATAGGCGCCACGCACAAGTTTGACGCCTAAGTAAAATCCTTTTGCTTCTGCCTCAGCAAAGGACGCTTTGAGAAATTCCAACCGATCGCGCCGATAGAGTTGAATGGTATTGAAGACCATAGCGCGCTGGCGGTTATGCTGACGCATTGCGCTCATAGCAAGTTCATCAATCGCATCTTGAATCCAAGATTCTTCAGCGTCCATCATCACAGGGACATTTGCTGCTTCCGCTGCTGTGGTGATGCGCCTGAGACGCTCTTTTACTTTTTCCCACTCAATCTTTTCTGCACCAGATAACGCATGCTTTGCGCTTACTTTCTCAAGCAGCTCAAAACGCGCAATGCCTGTAACTTTGAAGACCGCAAAGGGAATGGCTGGATTTACTTTTGCGTAGGCAATGTTTTGCAAGACCATTTGAGTAACACGCTCAAAGCCTGCTTCACTGCACTCACCCTCGACGGCGTAATCCAAGATAGTCTTGATATTGGCCTGTGCCAGCTCTGCTACAGTTGCAGCACAGTCGTCTGCCGTCTCACCGCCGCAGAATTGTCGGAAAAGTGTCGCCTTGATAAGCGGTTCAACAGGCAAATGCCACTTGATTGCCATGCGCAACGCCGCAATGCCAAATTTGTTAAGCCTCGGACTGTTCATTAGCCGAAACAGCCAGCGCCTTCGCTGCAGGTCTCGATTGCTCAACCGTTTGAAAGCAAGTTCCGTACCGTCGAAATCGCTCAGACGCAGTACAGCATCGTTGGATAGCAGGGAGAGTACAGATGGCGGTGCTTGCATTGCTTCAGGCATGAGCACTCATGATTTGGATGAACAAACTTCCCTACAAAATTACAAATCAAATTTGGCTCCACCACAAAGTACAACAATTTTTTTTGCAGAAAGTTAGACTTTCTTCTGCCGTAGTGTCTCAATCAGCACTTTTGAGACTTCGTGTGAAGGCAATAGACTACCAAGTTTTGACCTTGCCGCAAGTAAGCGAGTGCGTATCTCTTGCATTCGCATACTATCGCTTAGCAGAGATTTTGCCGTGTGGTAAATCGTCTCTGGATTCATGGCATCTTGCAAAAGTTCAGGCACAAGTTTCCTTTCGCCTGCAAGTCCTTCAGCAATAATGTTTGCTAATGCAATTTTTTTAATCTTCACCAAGCGTTTGCCGATTTCATAATTGAGTCGACTGGTTTTGTAATGCACAATCATTGGGGTTCCAAATAGTAGTGTCTCCAGTGTCGCTGTGCCAGAGGCTACCAGTACAAGGTCGCTGTATGCCATTGTTTGGTAGGCAGAGGTGAAGAGCGGTTTTGTAGGAGCATCTGCCAGCACGCGCTCATACAGCCTCTGATCAATCGTGTTAGCTACACCTAAGAGAGACCGAAAGCCACATTCTTGTTCTAAGCGTGCGGCTGCCTTGAGCATTGGCGGCAGCATTGCTATCACTTCACTTTTGCGGCTACCGGGCAACAGTCCCAAAAAATGCTGCGTCGGTGCAAGTGCGTGCTGCGCTATAAAGTCTGACTTTGGCAGTATCTCGTGTGCAGCAATTTCCTCGACGATGGGGTGACCGACAAATTCAGCCTTGATACCATAGCGCTGGAAAAACTCTACTTCAAATTCGAAGACCACCAAGAGCCGAGAGACATACTTACGAATTTGTTCAACGCGGTTTTCTTTCCATGCCCACACCTGCGGTGCAATGTAGTAGATGACAGGCACGCCCTGCTCACTCAAAAATTTGGCGAGCCGCAAGTTCATTCCTGGGTAATCAATCAGCAGAGCGGCATCGGGTTTTTCTTGAACAATTGCTGTCTTCAAATCATGTATGACACGGCGCAGAAAGCCAATGCGTTTGGCAACATCAACGAAGCCAACAACATTTACTTCGTCTGCGCGATAAAGCTCTTGCATGCCAAGTTCTGCAAGGCGCACACCACCGATACCAAACACGTGCAAATCTGGCAGTGCTTTTAGCGTCTGGCGCAGCACAAACGCACCATGCAAATCACCAGAGGCTTCACCTGCTACAAGAAATAATTTGGATATTGCTTTAGACATTCGATGTGGTTAGACCATGCAAGTAATACGGCTCCAACAATTTTTTCAGCGCAGTCATGTTCAGCGTTGTCAGTAGTCTGCGCAGCTTTGCGTGTTTATGTGCACCGTTCTTTGATTCATGCACTGTGCTCAAGTGCAACCGTGAGATGCTTTTTGTTGTAATTTCGCAAAAAATTTCGGCTCTTCAACTTGCCAAATCATGACGCTTTCGGTTGTTATCGTCAGTTACAACGTCAAAACCTTTCTGGAGCAATGTTTGCAATCGGTGCTGAAAGCTGCAGAAGGTATTGAGACAGAAATTTTCGTTGTCGATAACAATTCCGTCGATGGCACAGAAGCTATGCTTAAGGCAAAGTTTTCACACCTGCCTCAGCTGCATCTCATCTTCAATCGTGAAAATGTTGGATTCAGCAAAGCCAATAATCAAGCCTTTCGTGTGTGTCGTGGTCAATATGTGCTTGCGCTCAATCCAGATACGCTGGTAGAGGAAGATACCTTCCGTAAAATGATTGCATTCATGGAGCGCGATGAGACCATCGGTGCTGCAGGCTGTAAGTTGCTCAATGCTGATGGCTCGTTTCAGCTCTCGTGTCGGCGCAGTTTTCCCACGCCTGCGGTCTCGCTCTATAAACTCATTGGTCTCTCGGCACTTTTTCCGAAGAGTCGGCGGTTTGGGCGCTATAATCTAACTTACTTACCGATTGATGCCACCTACGAAGTTGATGCCCTGATGGGCGCGTTTATGTTTATGCGTCGCGCTGCGCTTGAGCAAGTTGGCTTTTTTGATGAATCGTTTTTTATGTATGGTGAAGATCTTGATTTGTGTTACCGCATCAAGCAAGCTGGCTGGAAAATCTACTACTACCACGAGACGCAGATTATTCACTACAAAGGTGAGAGCACAAAGAAAGACAGTTTCAACTACGTTGTGCGCTTCTATGAAGCGATGCTGATTTTTGTGCGTAAGCATTACCATTCGCGCTATTCGCGTCTCTTTGAAGCGCTGTTGGTCGCAGGAATTTATTTGCGTGCCTCGCTTGCGTTTTTGCGCCGCTTGATTCAGCCACTTGCTGCACCGCTTCTTGACCTTGCGCTTATCGTGCTTTCCATTTTTATTGGGTTTCGCTACAAGTTTGCAGTTTATCCCGCAGAGTTTTTAGGCATCGTGCTACCCGCCTACACCAGCATTTGGTTTTCTTCGCTATTAGCGTTTGGGCAATACAGTGCCATGCGCCGGTATTCTTTGAAAACCCTCAGCGTAGCTTTGCTGATTGGATTCTTGGTCAATGCCTCGCTGACGTTCTTTTTCAAGCAATATGCCTTTTCCAGAGTTGGTCTGACCGCCTCATTTCTTTGTGCTCTATTTTTCTTGAGCACCTGGCGCGTGCTCTGGCGCGCAACTGCACTCAAAGCTTTCAGCGGCACGGCAATTCAACGGCGGCGGCTCGCGGTTGTCGGTACAGGTGCAGCAGCGATAGAAGTTGCTACAAAATTGCAAGCTAATGTCTCAAAGAATTATGAGTTCGTAGGGTATGTCAGCGCAAGTGATGGGATAGCTAATGAACAGACACTCGGACGCATCGAGAATATCGACGACATTGTGCGCATCAATCGTATTCATGAACTGGTGTTTGTCTCTTCTGAAGTGAGCAATGCCGAAGCCCTTGCGGCAATTTCAAAATGCAGTCGCTCTGCGGTCGAGTGTAAAATTGCGCCGAGCGGATTAGATGTGATCATCAGCAAAGGCTCTATCGAGGATTTTTCTGTATCCATGCCGCTGCTTGATGTGGAGTTGTCACTTTTGCGTCCTACGCGTCAACTCTCCAAGCGTATTTTTGACCTTGCACTTTTGCCATTTGTAACGCTCATCTTGCTGATTTGGCGCAAAAAGCCACTTTCAGACATGTGGGCTGTGCTTTGCGGTAGAAAAACGCTTGTCGGAGCCAGCGAAGCCAATTCAAGTTATTCACCTAGCAGCATTTATCTTTGGCGCAAAGGCGTGTGGAGTTTAGCTGAGTTTCAGCATGCCACTCGCCCTGCCGAACGCGAGCAAGCCGATCTTTTTTACGCGAAAAATTCTTCGTTAGGATTAGACCTTGAAATTCTCTTCAAGTCACTTTTTTCCACACATCAATAACGCTGCAGATACAGCGCTTGAGGTTCATCACCAGAGTTGAAGAATAGCGTGCTAAAAATTATTCACGACATAGGTTACAATGAGGCGTGGGCGCAGTGAATCTGGTGCAGATGGACCAAAGAATCGCAGTGGCGAAATACTGCCTGCTTCTGTGCCGGGGATAGATGGACTGACTGAGCGTAAGAGCAAGCCAAAGTTAGTGGCAGGTCGGTTTGCCCATTCTTGCACATTGCCGGTTACAATGACACTGTATTGGTTGCGGTTTGTTACCACCATTCGCTGTTCTGGCAAGTTTGGTTTTGCGCGTCTGTCAGCTGTAGCAGCGGCCACGCCTACTTGATAATCACCAAACTGCATCGGGGTGTAGAGCGTGTCGCGGTGCAAAATTAGTTCGGCGCGTGCAATGACTATACCCGGACGCAACATCGGCAGCTCGAATTTGAGCACGGAACGCGCGCCAATCGTAGGGCTAAGAAAAATCTCGCTCTGATCAATCATAGAAAAATTTTTGCTGCCTGTATAGCCCGCATCGAAGGCATTGATGAGAATTGTGCGGCGCTCAATGCCAGTGGGTGTGCGTAAATCAAAGGTAAGACGCAAGAAAGTGCGCAAGACATCGATGATGATAGTGGCTTCGCCGCGTCGTGGCACTAAAGAGAGTGTGAGTGTCGTGCTATCTTCTAAAAACTTTTGACCACGCCGTGCTGCAGCCAGCAACGAATCGCCGTACCACAGCGGTAAGGGTGTCTCGGTGCTCAGTGAATCACCTTTTAGCCAGCGGATGTCGGCAAGCTTTTCTCTTTCGACGAAGGGCGTATTGTTGAAGAGTTGAGCACCCTTCCACAGCGTCGGTGAGCGGAAAATTTCAGCTTCAAGTGGTGTCAGCGAAGGGACGCTATCGGCTTGTGCACGCACTTGTTGCGTAAGCAGTGCCACATCAACAATGCGTAGAATGGCGCCAGGACGATTGTCGAGGCTTGAATCCAGTCGCGCAAGTGGATAGGAAAATTTTAGTCTTCCAATCGCCTGCAGTTCTTTGCCATCTGGCAATTGCTTAATGCCAACGATGATTGTCGGGATTGCGTTACTAGCACCGGTCTCAACAGAATCAAACTGAAAGTTTGTAATCGTTACGGTATCGGTGTTAAGTGTCAGGAGTTGATTTGGGCGCAAAAAGCGTGTATCAGACCCAACAAGGTCTATGTTTTCATTGCCGCACGCCGCCACACCTACAGCAAGCAGAATGACTCCAAGCAAGCGATAACGCATCATGAGGCGAGCATCTCAGATTTTTTGGGCAACCACGTAGATATCGAGTGCGTTGTCAAGGTTCTCTTGCACAAGATGAAAATCTGCAACTGTGATGTCGGTGGTATGCTTCACCCGCTCCTTGAGGCTTTGACGCATCAGATGTGTAATCATGTTGTAGGGCTTTGCGATGAGTGCCGCTGGCAAAAATTTATGAATGCCCAGCACATCCCAGCGCATGACTTTGCGCACCCATTCTGCATTTTTTTGATAGTAGGCTTCGACTTTTTCATTGCCACACAGTCCATAGAGTTCGTAGCTATGAAAAATGGATTCTAGCTCTGCTGCCATTTCATCGAAGGTGTATTCATGCACGTGGAAAGGATTGCGTGCAAGCGTACGCTTGACATTCGGCGTTGTCAGCAGCAACACGCCCTTGGGTTTCAGGACACGGAAGGCTTCTTTGAGAAACTCACGCCGCTGTTCAAGATGCTCAATGAACTGAAATGCAGCGATGACCTCAATGCTATCGGTCTCAAAGGGCAATGGCGGTACTTTAGCTTGCACGAAGCGCACACTTGAAAGATCTCGATACTCACGCGCATTGGCTTCTACAGTTGCCTTATCGTAGTCGACGCCAATAATCTCTCTTGCATCTTGCGACATCAACGCTGTGCCGTAACCATTGCCGCAACCGACATCTAAGACCACTTTGCCTTGTATGTGCTGGCGTGCAAATTCGTAGGCACACATGCAGCGCTGGTACGTCACATTATTCACGTCGCTTTTGGCAGCACGCTCATACTCTCTTACAATTGTTTCGGTGTGCATTAGGCAGGTTCGTTGTTTGAAGGTTCTGATACGCTGTTAAGTTTTTTCTATATCAATCGGTTCGCGCTTCAAAATGAATGTCACAATTGCCTCGTAAATATCGCTTGCCACTTGGTAGGGCAGCGTATTTTTCTCTTCACATTTTTCTAATTCGCCGTACCCCGTCATCACCAAGATGGGTCGCAGTCCTGCACGGTATGCACATGCGACATCAATTTGTTTATCACCAATCAGATACGACGCTGTGCGGTCGAGTTCAACACCTTGCACTGCAAAATCAGCAATCGCCTGTTCAATCATCCCTGCGTTAGGTTTGCGCCATGAGAGCAGATGGTCATAACGTGGATTGGGGTAGTCAGGATGAGCAGGTGCATAGTAGCAAAGGTCAAGCTCGGCACCGCACGCTTTGAGATGCGCTTGAATGTAGTGATTGATTTCTTGCACGCGCTCCTCCGTGATGATGCCTCTTGCAATGCCAGCTTGATTAGTTACTAAGACGAGCTTGTATCCAGCCTGTTTTGCGGCTGCAAGTGCTTCTTCTGCACGGGGGACAAATCGCACTTGTTCAATCGTTTTGACATAGCCGCCAAGTTCATCGTAAATAATCGTGCCGTCTCGGTCTAAAAATAGTGCTTTTATGCGTTGCATGTCTGTCAAATTAAAACAGCCGTTCTTATGTTATTTACCTTCCACAATTTTGTGGTAGAGCGCATTGTATTTCTTTGCAGAGTTTTCCCAAGAGACATCGGTTGCCATCCCGTTCTGCACGATTTTGACCCAAGTCTTTTGATCTTTATAGACTTCAAGTGCATCTTTGATAGCTTTGAGCATATCGCTTGCCGAATACTTCTCAAAGACAAAGCCGTTGCCTTTACCATTCTTGAACGGTTTGACGGTGTCGTACAGTCCGCCTGTTGCACGCACAATTGGCACGGTGCCATACTTAAGGCTATACATCTGATTCATTCCGCAAGGCTCGTATTTGCTTGGCATCAGGAACATATCGGCGCCGGCTTCAATGAGGTGTGCAAGTTCATCGTTGAAGGAAATGGTCGCACTGAATTTTTCGGGATATTTGCCCGCCATTTTGCGGAAGAAATCTTCGTACTCTTTTTCGCCAGTGCCGAGCAACACAAATTGTAAATCCAGCGCCATAATTTTGTCAAAGGCTTCAATTATCAGATCGAAGCCTTTATGATCAACCAGCCGTGAGATAGTTGCTATAATCGGGATCTTTTCATTGTAGGGCAATTTCAATCGGCGCTGTAGGGCTTGTTTGTTTTCAAGTTTTGCTGCAAGATCATCGGCATTGTAATTTTTCTCAATAAACTCATCGAGCTCTGGCGACCAGATATTTTCATCTATACCGTTGAGAATGCCGTAGAGATCTTTTTTTCGCTTATTGAGAATGCCTTTCATGCCGCAGGAAAGTTCATCGTCGGTGCGGATTTCTTCAGCGTATTTTTCGGAGACCGTCGTGATGGCATCAGCGTAGACGATGCCAATTTTCATAAAGTTAAAACTGTCGTAGAATTCCAAGCCTTCGGGCGTGAATTCAGATTCAGGCAAGCCCGATTTTTGCAATGCGCTCTTATGAAATGCGCCTTGATACGCAATGTTGTGAATTGTGTAGACGGTCTTGACATTTTTGAAGAAAGGATCGTCTTTATAGACAAGTTTCAGATAGGCAGGAATCAGCGCGGTCATCCAGTCATTGCAGTGAATCACGTCGGGTTTCCAGCCTAAGGCTTTGAGTGTCTCGAGTGTGGCACGATTAAAGAAAATGAAGCGCTCGTCGTTGTCCTGATAGTCCTTCTTCGTGGAAGGGCTGACATAGAGCCCATCGCGCTTGAAGTAGTTTTCGTTATAGAGGAAGTAGGTTTGAATTTTACTTGATGGTAGGGCGGTTACCTTCACGCTCAGCAGCTCGGTTTTGTTGCCAATCGGGATTGGAATGTCTTTGAGGCGTAAGACATCGTGCAGACGAAACTTACGGTCGTTAATCACGCCGTATTTTGGCATCATAATTCTTGATTCATTACCACAGTCTTCCACCGCTTGCGGCAATGACCCCATCACATCGGCAAGCCCACCTGTTTTGGCGAATGGGACCACTTCGCCCGCCACGAAGAGAACTTTTAGTTTCTTTGGCATTATATTCGTGTCCTTACTGTTTTTGAAAGACAGAAAATGAGCCTCGAAGGTAACAAAAATTAAGGAGAATCACAACGCTACCGTGCTGCACGAATCGTGCCATAAAGTTATCTTTCGCTATACTTTTTTGTTTGCCCTTGCCCTGCTGCAAGCCTGTGCGACAGAAGTTGCACCGCAAGGCGGTCCAGAGGACCGTACGCCGCCCAAAATTGTTCGCATTTACCCCGATTCAGGGGCGTTACGTTTTTCGGGCAACCTCATTCGTATTGAGTTTGATAAGTTTGTCAATACACAATCGCTGCGCTCTGCTATCTTCTTTTCGCCTGAGCTTGATGATTACGAAATTCGTGGCAGTGGCACAAGCGCAGAAATCATTATCTACGATACCCTAAAGCCTAACCGTACCTACACTTATACGCTGACAAATGACCTCAAAGACACACGCGGTAATGCCCTCGAGAAATCCTACACGTTTGCATTTTCCACTGGCGATAAAATTGATTCGGGCTTTATTGCTGGTAAGGTTTTTGGGCAAAATAATCGTCCCGTCAAGGGGGCGCTTGTCTTAGCCTATTTCTTGCCCAAAGGCGATACACTTTATGCTGATACGCTTAACCCAGCCAAACTTAAACCCGATTACATTGCTCAAACCGACTCAGCCGGCGTATTTCAACTTAATTACCTCACCGAAGGAGACTACCGCCTCATCGCTATCGAGGACAAAGTGACGAATCGGCGCTACGATATCGGGCAGGAAAACTTTGCGGTGCCCTTTCACCCTGTGCATACTGGCATGAAAAACGTGCTAATGCGTTTTGCCACAGAGCCTGACACGTCACGACTTGTGCTTCAAGTCGCCGATGCTCGCACAGCCTACAGTGTAGTGCTGCGTTTTGATCGAGATGTGCCTCCTGATAGCCTTTCTGCTGCGCAGTTCACCATCTTCGATTCCACCGCAAAAAGTCTCGTCAATGTCTATGATCTCTACTCGCTGGTAGAAGGTGGTCGTGAGCAAGTGGTTTTGGTTACAGACTCTCTGGTAGAAAAACATCTCTACGGGGTTCAAGCCTTTGGTGTTAAAGACCGCTTTGGCACTTCTGGCGACTCTCTGTTAGCCACGTTCAACGGCAGCAGCGCCCCTGACACGGTGCAGATACTCTGGCAGCCTACCTTTGCTGACAGCGCAAGAAATATGCTCGAGGCATATGTACCATCGCCAAGAGGAAGAACCTTGCTCTTGCAGTTTAGTGGTGCTATCAATCGCGCTTCGTTAGCCAGTGCCCTCACTTTAGAGCAGGGGATTGGGAATCAGTTCATACCAACGGCATATCGACTGTTTTTCATTGATGCTACACGTGTGGAGATTCAGCCACAGGGTGGGTTCGAGCTTGGTATGTGGTATCGAGTAACTGTCAATCACGGTAAGCTGCTCAGTGCGCGCAAACAGCCTCTGCGCGATACGCTCATCTCACGCCACTTTCAAGTTGTATCAGAAGACCAGTTTGGCAGCCTTGAAGGTAATGTTGTTAGCGATTCAGCAGGCAAAGTCATTCTCTATGCGGAACTTCTAGGTGCGAATCGGTTCTATCCCGTTTTGCTCACAGTGCAACCTGATGCTACTGGTTTTGCATTCGTGCCCTTCACACTCAATGAACTTCCTGAAGGGCGATACTTTCTCAGCGCATTTTACGTACAACAGCCCAAAGTGTCACCTTACGACAAGTGGGACGGCGGTTGTCCATTTCCATTCCGACATGCTCAGCGCTTCGCCTTGGGGTTCGACAGTGTGCGTGTGCGCAAGCGCTGGACTACAACCGACGCGCGGTTACGATTTTCTACTATCGAGTACCTGGGCGACAAAGTGCCCTAAGGTCGCTTAGCAGTGGCATATATTGACTTTTCTCGAACTCGTCAGTCGCCGTTTCATCCCAACTGCGCTCAGGGGTTTTTTCATCGTCTTTGACGGTGAAGACCGTGATTGTTAGCGTATCATTTTGCAGTCGCGCTGTAACAAGATACGGACCGGCTTTGACAGGAGAATCGCCCAGCATGAAGATTTTTTCTGGCTTAAATCCAACAATTTCACCTTGTGCGAAATCCGTAGTTCGCACATAGTAGCCATTGCTTTCAAAGACTTTCACAGCAGTTTCAATGAAAGCATCTGTTGGCACAGCACATCGTGACTTTATCGGTCTGGGCGGCAAAGCCGATGTGCAGGCGCTCCATAGCACAAGCGCACCGATAAAGAATACCGTTCTCATTTAACTCCTCATCACAGCAAAGACGGTCTGCCAGCTTGACCATAGCGTGTATTTACGCCAGCTTGCAAACCGTCTTTATGGGTTTCAGTCATTTTGCTTGACACGCATTTCGAATAGCGGTCAAAATAGGCTTCAAGTGTTTGAGGTCATAGCTGCTAGCGTTACGCTCATCCCAAGTATCAATCAAGATGATTTTGCCACTTGCGTCGAAGCGCACGGTTTCGAAATTTACAACCACTGTATCGCTCTGATAGGAGATATTCATTGCATACGGTCCTAAGACCAGCGTATTTTCACCGATGCCTACGAAAGCAACTGGACGCTCTGCTTCCACGAGCCCTTTTTCTTCATCTGCAGTTTCAATTATGAAGTTGTCTTTCCTGAGCTCTGTTGTTACCAATTTCACGAGTTCGGACTTGGAGAGATTTGAGCATACAATTTTGATAGGACGCGGTGGGGCAATACGCGCTGTAGCACAGCCGTATGCCACGCTGCTGATAAGAAGTAAAACAAAAATTTTTTTCATTGCTAATCTTCATTTAAGGTTTAAGTAATTCGGCAAGCACTATCATGCGCCTGCCAATGGTGTCGTTCTGCTATTTGTACGAAAGTACGCTGTTAAAAATACACCATAGATTGCAAGATAAACTCATTTTTGCTACCATCTCTTGTAATTGCTGGCAAGCCATCAGGTCCTGTAAATGGTGCAGTTACTTCTTGACGATAGGTTGGACGCAAGCGATAGTGCAGTGTAAACTTTGCATGATGACCATCAATGAAGTAATTCAAGCCTAGTTCAGGCAAAATCATGGGGTCTTTGAGGCGATCGAACTGTGAGAAGGTAAACATAAAGTAAGGCGTAAATCTGCCGATTTCTGTTTTTGGGAAAGTATAGCCGGCTTGTACAAAGAAGTGATTGCCTGTACCGATTAGTGGATAGGCAATACCTGTTAAGCCTGCAATGCGCTGTTCAGGAGTGGAAGTCTGTGGGCTAAACCCAGCTCCCATGTTCATAATCCCAATATAGCGGATATTGTTCGGTCCGAAGTCATAGCGGGCAAAGAGTGCGTATGCTGTCAATGAACTGCGTGATGCGCCTTCACCAATCGGCAAATCTAGGAAGGCATCCACACCAAATGCTGCAATAGCGTGAGTATTTAGGGAGTCTTTCGTCAGGTCTTGTACCTCGGGCGTACGAGAGTTTGGGGCTTTTCGCGTAGACATTCCGTCACCATGATAATAAAAGCCTGCGCCGATATTGAAGACGCGTTTCGTGCCTAAGTAGTTACCGACCATAAAGGGCAGCACCTGTGATTCAATATCGAAGAATTGCCAGAAGAAATAGCCTTCAAATGATTTCTGCATGAAGAAGGGGTTATAATTTGCCACATTTGTCAGTTGCCCTGCTGTGGTTGTGCCTCCAGCCGTGATAGTACTCGTTGTTGGTGCAATTCCTGCTCCGGGTCTAAATGGTTGGTTGACAGCAAGTCGATAGTCCAAGCGTTTCTCAAAGAGTTGTCCTTTGATATAGATTGACGGCATGCGGGCAAACTGATCGCTTGCATCAATGACAAGCCATGAGAAAATGGGTGAGTCTATGCCTAAAAAGTTCAGTGTACTAGTGTTAGTCATGCGTGAAAGTCCCTTCCAGTAGGCTAAGCCGAAGCCGATGTAGAGTTCAGGAATGATGCGTTGCTCATACCAAACATCGTGAATGAATGGTTGCGGTCGCTTAGCAGGACCTGTAGGGTCGTTGCCAGCTGTTTGTGCATTAATGAAAGTTTGGTTATTGATACCGATGTGGAACATGAAGAGACTGCCCTTTCCGAATGAGCCATAGGCAAGAAACCGTGCGCGTCTGATACCCACATCAAAAAAGTTATCGACGGGGTTACCGTTGATAACTGTGCCCGGATTCTGCTCTTGAAAGCGTGTCCACATTTGAAGCCAGGTAATGAAGCGGATATATTTGGTGCCCAAAGAATCCAAGTTGAAGCGTGCTCCTACGCCGTAAGTGTCAGAGCCTTGGGCAAAGGCTTGTGCAGAGAGGGTGCACAAACATGTTAGTGCTACCAAGCTGTAGCATAATCTTCTCATTATAGTCTCCTTGTATGGTTTTGTTGTTACTGGATAGTTGAAAAGTTTTTTTGTCTGTTGATAGCAAAAAAAAGCAATGCAAGGCGCGCGTGTGCGCGCCTTAGCAAAGCATAAATCAAGATGTGGAGCCGAGGGCTTCGACTTCTTTGCCTTTCATTGCACCTTTGGGGAAGCGAACACTGTAGACAAATTCCTGAAGTTTCTTATCAGGTTCAGGGGTAAGCAGCGATACCACAATCATGACGATGAATGCGGCTGGCACACCGAAGAGGCCTGCACTGCGGTTGTCAATCCCAAACCAATTTGCTGCCCCATTGAAGTGCGCAAACGAATAGTAGATTGAGATGACCAACCCCACAATCATCCCCGCTACTGCCCCAGCTGCCGTGGTCCGACGCCACCAAATGCCAAGCACTAACGCTGGGAAAATCGACGACGCCGCATAACTAAACGCCCACGCCACCGTGTTTGCAATGACAGGCAACTTCACAAACGCTGCAAACGTGGCCGCCCCTAACGCAATCACTACCAACAAAATCTTTGATATCCACACGCGTGCACTCACCGAGGCTTGCGGATTGATAATCTTGTAATACAAATCATGTGAAATCGCATTGGAAATTGTCAGCAAAAGTCCATCTGCCGTAGACAGCGCGGCCGCTAAACCACCAGCCATCACAAGACCCGTAACCGTGCCTGGCAAATTTGCAATCTCAGGCGTCGCCAACACCACAAAGTCTGTGGATTTGATAACAAAGTCTGCAAATTGCACAATGCCATCCCCATTCTTATCTACCACATCAAACAACCCAACAATTTTCCAGCGTGCAATCCAGCCTGGCAATTCACTAATTGGCGTGCCAACAAGATTGATGAAAACCTCATACTTGGCAAACGCGGCATAGGCAGGCGCCGTAAAATAGAGCAAGAAAATGAAAAAGAGCGACCAGCCTACTGACGCGCGTGCTTGCTTGACACTGGGGGTCGTGTAGTAACGCGTAAGAATGTGGGGCAATCCCGCTGTCCCAATCATCAAGCAGAAAATGAGCCCTAAGAAATTGACCATACCGATGCCTTCAGGAATGGCAAGGTAAGGCTTGGGCGGTGCAGATTGCGCTTTTGCAGTGTTCAGTGCCGCCGTCCATTTCGCCTTGGCATCTTCAACATCTTTGGGCAATGCCGCCTTTTCTTTTTCCGCTTTCTCTTTGGCATTAGCAACCGCTTCAGGTGCAAGTGCTGCAAGCTCTTTATCCAGCGTGGAAAGTCGCGCCGTCAGTTCAGCACGCTTGGCTTCATCAAGCACCTGTGTGGGCGCTGCCGCATTGAGCATCGCATTGATATCCGCTTTCTCTTTTTCAAGTGCCGCCTTCTTTGCCTCAACTGCCTCAGGTGCAAGTGCCGCCAGACGCTGGTCAATACTTGCACGCATCGCTTGCAGTGCAGAGTCTGGATTGGATAGACGCGCCGTCAGCATCTTGACATCATTTGCCCACAAGGCTCGCGTTTCTTTTTCTTTTTCGGGATCAATGCGCTTGTTGAGCCGCTCCTCAGGAATGTTCTGCAAATTGGGGGTGTCTCTGCCCGCAATCTGATTCTCCATTACAGTAATGCTCTGCAAGACTTGACCGTAGGTCAGTTGCGGTAGAGGTACTTTGAAAATCGCTGTGGAGAGTACTACCACCGGAATGAGATAAGCTGTGATGAGCACGATGTACTGCGCCACTTGCGTCCATGTTACCGCTCTCATGCCACCCAAGAACGAACAAACCAGCACACCCAATAATCCAACATAGATTCCAATATCCTGTGGCAATCCAATAAAGCGACTGACAATCAAACCCACCCCCGTCAGTTGTGCCGTCAGGTAGGTGAAGGAGACGATGATAGCACAGATGATGCCAATTGTGCGCGCCACATTTCCATCGTAGCGCGCTCCCAAAAAGTCAGGAATCGTGTATTGACCAAACTTGCGTAGGTAAGGCGCCAGCAGAAGCGCCAGCAATACATAGCCCCCTGTCCAACCCACAATGTAAGCAAGTCCTGCATGCCCTAACGCAAAGAGCAGACCCGCCATGGAAATGAACGATGCAGCACTCATCCAGTCTGAACCTGTTGCCATGCCGTTGTAGATACTATTCACACCACGACCCGCCACATAATACTCCGAGGGGTCGCTTGTGCGCGTCACAAAACCAATTAAGGCATACACCAGAACCGAAAAACCCATGAAAATCCAGCTGATGCTTTGCAATTGCAACACATTGGAGGCTTCCAAAATACCTAATATGACAACCAAACCCGCAAAACCCGCCGTGTAGAGCGTGAAGATGTTCTTGAGTTTCATTTCTCATCCTCCTCTTGCAGTTTATACTTTGCATCCAGTTCATTCATCTTCTTAGCATAGACATAAATCAACACCATGAAGATGATGAGTGTCCCTTGTCCGCCCATGTAGTAGGCAAGTGGAAAACCCACAATCACAATGTTGTTGAGCGCTGATGCAAACAGTTGAACCAGAAATGATGATGCTGCCCAGATTGCTAAGAGCGTCAGCACAAGATTGCGGTTCTCTTTCCAGTAATTCTGTAACTGCTCCTGAGAGAGTTGTCCCGAGCGTTCAAACTCCTCGAGCTCTGCCGACATATCTATGGCTTCACTCTGAGTTTGAGATTTATCTTTTGTCTCTTGCATGATTTGCCTCCTGTTGTTCTGTTTATGAAAGAAAAAAGTAAAAAAGGTAAAAAAGTATAAATGCTCTCATGAAAGTCTTTTATGAACAAATTGTTCGACAGAGTTAGACAGAAGCATCACCTCAGTGTGAGTATGCTCGCATGCTTCTAAACCAGCAAATTGCTTTGCCGCTAAAGACAAATCCATACAGGCAGTTCTGCCTTGACAAGGAACAACACTGTTTTGCAGATTGCGAAATTTTGTTCAGAAAAGCCTGTTTGTTTAGCGGACTAAGCTAATTTTTAGTCGTGCTAGTTATTCAAAACTAGCTTGTCGCTTCGTCGTCTTGTTGTTTTGTTTGAAAGGAAAATAACACTTTTTTGTTATCTGTCAAGTCCTTAACCAAATGGTAATAATGTGATGTGTGCGTGCTTGGGGCAGATTAAATGCGGGAAAGATAGAGCAAATCTTGCAGTGTCAAGACACCTGCTCTGGTTAAGCGTTTGAGCAAGACAGCTGCAACTTGCGCTGTGGTAATTGCATCGTTGAGTGCATCATGGCGCGTTTCAACAGGTATATTCAACGAAGCTGCAAGTCTGCCTAACTCATACTCTTCCATCTGCCTCGGATTCAAGCCGAGATATTCAGAAGATTGATTGGTACTAGCTAAAAAATGTGCTAGGTCAATTGTATCAAGGCAATAATTGCGTAAGTCTCTGCCATAGTGATGCTGAAGTTCTGCATTCAAAAATGCTAAGTCAAAACGGGCATGATGCGCAATCAGTACATCACTTTGAATGAAGGACAAAAATTTGGGTAACACTTCCGAGGGATGCGGTGCATGACGGCTTTCCTCTGGTGTGATCAGATGCACGGCGATTGTCTCTGGCGGGGAATGTCTTTCGCAGTAAATTTTCTCAAAAAAGATCTGGCTCAAATCCACACGCAGTCCTTCAATAGCAACAGCACCAATAGAAAGCAACCGATCGCCTTTTGCAGGATTCAAGCCTGTGGTTTCTGTATCGACGACAACAAACCGCAAGGTATCAATTGGCAATTTTTTTGAAGGTAACTCGGCATTGAAATACGGTGCCACATTATCAGGGAGCTCAACCGCTGATTGTTTGCGTGCAAAGAGTTGTTTTATCCACTTCATCGGCTTGAATTTGTGCTTGTACTTTCTTGCATTGTACGACAAGTCTTGCTCATGCGTGTAGCTTTATGTCAGTTATTCATAGAGTTGCACTTCTCTGCCGCCGCCAAACTTATCGCGCAGTTCTGCTTGCAGTTCTTCAATGACACGAAAGGCTTCTTTGACTGCGTTACGCTCAATTGCAGAAAGATCGTCAGGGTCAATAAAGTTATCAGGCGTTTTGCCTATTTGCCGCTGCCGGCTATGATGTGTCAGGCGTAAGGTCATCAGGTAATCAAAGGCTTCGATGGCATTTTCAAGCAGTGCCTCGCGCAACAGCCCCTGTTCTTTAGCAAGGCTAAGCCGCTTTACCGTCGAAGTTTCTGCTACGCGTGCTGCCAGCGAAAGAATCCGAGCTGAATCAATCAGCGGGCGCAAGGCGCGTTCTTTGAGATTAAACTTGTGCTTGTTCTCACCTGACGATTCCACTACGAATGTACCGAAGAAGCCAATCGGCGGCTTTGTGCGCAGTGCATTCTGCGTCATGAAAAAGAGAAAGTTGGGTGCTTGGTCTATTTCTTTGAAGAGTGTGTCATAGAGTGCATCAATCAGTTCTGTTTTGCCATAGAGGGCACGGAAATCTAAAAAGATGGTCGAGTGCAATAAGGCTTTCGGGTGCGCAGAATGTACCCACTTGCGAAAATGTTGCTTCCACTCATTGAGCGAGACGCACCACTCTGGTGTGGTCGCCATAATAAATCCTTTGCACTTTGGGAACCCACACTGCTCTAAGTCATTGACCACGAACTCTGCCATTTTCAAGAAATAGGCTTTGGCACGCTCACTGTCTGATGTATTCTCAAAGACAATTGCATTGTCTTGATCGGTGGCAGTGGTTTGTTCTTTACGCCCCTCGCTGCCCAGCGCCATCCATGCAAAAGGCAAAGGTGGCGTGCCTTCACCTTGCTCTTGCATGCGTTGCATGGCAAACTCAAGCAGTTTCTCGGTCAGTTTGTCGTTGAATGCCGTGATAATTTCCGTGAGTTTTCTAGCGCGAATACCTTGCGAAATCAGCGAATCAATGACTGCATCCATCTGTGTCCGTGTCTCGAGCAACCCTTGCACGTTTTGCTGCGACTCTAAGTTCTTGACTGCAGCAACGGGACTAATGCCATGCAAGAGCACCAAATCGTGCTTAGAGACAAGGCCTAGGAACTGTTCCGTTGCGCCCTGCGATTCCGTCACGCAAAGATGATGGATGCGTCGCCGTGTCATCAGCATCAGACCATCCAAGATGCTTTGTTCAGCGTCAATTGTTATGACAGGTGAAGACATCACCTTCGAGATTGGGGTATCGGTCGGGATATTTTTCGCTACGATTTTTGCGCGCATATCTGTATCCGTCAGAATCCCAATTGGGCGACGCTGTTCGTCGACAACGACAATTGAGCCGATACGCTCTAAGGTCATCACTTCCGCAGCTTCACGCACGGAGAGTTCAGGCGGACACACCACTGGGCTGCGCTTTATTAAACTGCGAATCGGATTGTAAAGCAAGGAGAGTTCATCCGTAGACTTGCGCTGCGCGAGCCGAAGCGTACCTTCTAGATACGCATTAGCCAGTGAGACCGAGAGTTGGGATGAGAAAAAATCAGCGAGCGCTTTATGCTTACTTAGCAAAGCCTTGAAATCCTCTTTTGGCAAAAGATAGCAAATCGTGTCTTGACTTGTCTTCGCATTGAAGACAAAGGCTTCGTTTTCGAGCACAGATGAGACACCGAAGATGTCCTTTTCACCACAGATGCTGACCAAGCGTTCATTTTCGTCAGCAATACCCCGCGTAATGTGCACCGCGCCTTTGCGCACGACATAGACAAACTCAGCTTTGTCGACATCGCGCCGCAAAATCAGCGTATCTTTCGGGAAAAATTCAATGAGCAGTTTCTTGCCTAATTCCTCAAGTTCTTTATCACTTAGGAGTGAGAATGGCGCAACACCTCTAAGGAAAGTTTGCACAGATTCCATAATTTCGCTCGTACAGTTTTACAGAAGTTACACGTTTTCACGGAGTTTCAATGCCTGAGCCTAAGTTATCTGACTTACCTGAGTCTGCTAGTCCAACTTTGCCTAGTCCGAGGCGCTCTATTTTTTTAGGCGCCCTGATCTACTTTGTGATTGGTATTACTCCTTTCGTCAATCAACTGAATCGTTACGGCATCGGGATGGTGCTATGCGGCGGTCTTACAGCATACCACTACATCAAGACACACAAACTTTTTTGAGCTACTGGGAGGCTTTTCGCATTAGCGTTATGGCAACACTCCTTGGCTGCTTAGCACTTAACATCCTGCAACTTTTGCTATTTGGTGGGTATATCATGCGCTTGCTTTACGATATCGCCGTTGCTATTGTTGTAGGTGGACTCTCAGGCATCATCTCTGCATCGGTTGCGCGCAAAGCATTCAGGAACGTAGAACCGCCGGTTTGAAAATTTTTACACAGAAAAACATCATTAACTTCATTTTCTTCAAGCACGCTGAAAAAACTTGCCGGGCAATTGTTTGGCACAATTTTTTAGTTCCAACTCAAACAAAATGATCAGTGCATCTGATACATCAAGCCCTGTGCTGTCACAAAGATCATCAATGTGCATTGGTGTATCGGAAAGCGCTTGATAGACTTTGAGTTCTTCGGGGGAAAGGTCTGGCAGAGTAAGTGTAGGGTCTTCGGGCGTGCTGCGCGTTTCCACGTGCAGTTCAGAGAGAATATCTTCTGCGCTCATGACTAATTTTGCTCTGTTGTCGCGAATCAGTGCATTTGTTCCATTGGACTTGTGCGAATAAATGCTGCCGGGCACAGCAAAGACCTCACGGTTTTGATCAAGCGCATATCTTGCCGTGATCATTGCGCCGCCCTTGACATCCGATTCCACAATCAGCACGCCTTGCGAGAGCCCTGAAATGATGCGGTTACGCTTCGGAAAGTTTTCAGCAATTGGCACTGTGCCTAGCCACTCTTCAGAGAGAATCGCACCATGCTCAATAATTTTAGGGTAAAGTTTGCCTTTGGGGTCGGTGTAAATGGTGTCGACGCCAGAGCCTAAAACTGCCAGTGTACGCGTGCCTGATTCCAATGCAGTCTGATGTGCCAGAATATCTATGCCAAAGGCTAACCCGCTTACGATTTCAGCTTGTGCATTAGCTAACGCTGCGGTGAGTTTCCGTGTTACATTCTTGCCGTATTCGGTCGGGTGGCGTGTGCCCACAACAGCAATACGCAGCGCATGCTGAGCCAGTGTGCCACGCACAAAAAGGTAAGGCGGCGCATCATAAATGTCTTTGAGCAGCGTAGGATAGGCGGAATCCCATAGCGTTAAAATTTTTGCACCCAGTTTTTGAGCTTGCTCGAGTTGGCGTTCTGCAGCAATATGTGCTGCGCGGTAGTCTGTGCTGCGCAGGTAGGTATAAAGTGAGTGTGCAATTTGTTCACCAATGCCTTCAATGCGCATGAGTTCTGAGGGCGTAGCATCTCGGGCGCGACTGGGGTCATGAAAAAAAGAGACCACTGCCCGTAATCGTGCTGCACCAATAGACGGCGCTCTGGAGAGCGCAAGAAGCTCGAGCATGAATGCTGCATCACTTGGCTGCATCGCTGCCATTCGGCGTTGAGGCGCCGCTTGCTGCCGCTATCTCTGAAGTTCGGCGGCGTTGCCACGCTGTAAATCCTGCAAAGCCAAACATCCCTATCAAGAGTGCATTTGCACCGATTGAAAGCACCTTACCAATCTCAAAGGTACGCGATTCATACACCAAGCGAATCTCATGCGTTCCTTTCGGCACCACAATGCCACGAAAAGCATAGTTTGTCTTGTAAATCTCAGTCTCTTGTCCATCAATGTAACACTTCCACGATGGGTAGTAGATTTCACTGATAAAGAGAAAATGATTGCCTGTAGCTGTGGCTTTAATCTCAATGTCTTGAATGCCATAGCGTGTAATTTCGACTTGTGCTGTGCTATCGACAGGGTCAAGTACCGGCACCTCTTTTTCAATGTAGGCTCTTTCACGCGGGTTGAAGTCTTGCGCAATGATATGCTTCAAGGCTTCTACATTCGTGGCTTGCTGCACTTCCTTGACAAACCACAATCGTGGCGTTGGATTTTCACGCTCTAAAACAAACGCACTGCCGTTGAAGACCGGTTTGAAGCCCACCACCGAGTACGGCGTACTACTCACGATGTATTTGATGTTGAGCAGATCCGTCATCACAGGATTTATGAAGAAAAATGGGGTTTCCGTAGAACCCATTCCAACCGTCTCAATCAAATCTTGATAGAGACGCAACTTTGCGCCTTGATAGCCACCTACACTCTCCATCTTGAAATAGGCTAGCCAGTTTGGCTCTTTGTTAAAATCATGGGGATTGATGCGGAACTTGCTTTTATCTTTTTCCAAAAACTCAACGAAATCTGGCTTTTCAAAGAACGCTTTCTGCTCCTGTGCATCTTTGAGATCTTTGAGCAAATCCGCGCTTGCGCGCCAAAGGTCTAACAATACGGCAATCACTACCAGTGGCACAAAAATTGCAGCTGACAGTCGACGGCGTGCAAAGAAATATCCCCCTACAAACACGACGCTGACAAAGAACAGCGATAAGACCACATCGGTTTTTACTTTATCAAACAAGCGATATTCATCAGAAATCATCTTTATCACATTGGGTATTCCAGGATTTTGTTTGATGAGCATCTGACCGCGCGGACTTGCCGCATACTCTTTGAGATAAATAGGTTCGTAGCTTGAGACGCCAATCATTGCCACAAAAAGTAAGATTACTGCGCCAAGCGCCATATACTGCAGTGCTTTCATAGCCTTCTCAGGCTGAGTTTGACGCAAGTCGTAAAGCGCCTTGATGCCATAGCCGGCAAGAATGCATGCCGAGGTTTGTAGCAAAATCAGAATCATTGAGGGCGCACGGAACTTGTTAAAGAACGGCAAGAAGTAAAACAGCGGGTCAAACAGTATGGGCAAATACTTACCGAAAGAGATAAGCAAAGCAATGGTGCCAATCACGCCTAGAGCCTGCACGAAGTGCTCACGCCGATAGTATATCAAGCCAAAAAGCGCAAGCACCAGAATCGTTGCACCAAAAAATTGTGGGCATGCTGTAAAAGGCTGCGGTCCCCAGTATGTGTTATTGCCGTAGCCGTAGTAGTACGGAATAAAAAACGTCAGCACTTCACTTACGCCAAAAGACCAACTTGTCGCATAGTCGTAATCCAATCCCGAACCCATAGGTTTTTTCTTTGCCTCAGGTGAAGTTGGCAGGCTAAGTTCAGGCGCCACTTCTGTGATGCTGGCAGAACCGCGAATCGAGTGTGGCGTGTATTCTGCCACCGAGAGATAGGTATCTGCCGACATTGACAAGCCAATTGCTACTGCAATAACAAAACCTGCAACACTGCGTAGCCATGCTTGCAGCGACTCTTTACGCACCAGCGCTGAAATAAGTTCAAAAAGAAAGTAAATCCCTACCGCCAGATAAGCATAATAAACCATCTGCACATGCGTAGAGCGAATTTGCAGGTTGAGCACAAATGCGAGCGCAGCAAGATTAAAGATGTTCTTTTTCCAGTCATGCTCTTCGCGCAAGCGTTCCAAGAACACCAGTGTGAAAGGCAGCATAGAGATTGCCACCATTTTGGTGTTATGCCCAACAGGAATCCACACCAGCGACAGCGTAGCAAATGTGCCACCAAGTGCCCCAACCATCGCTGCAAATGGTGTTGCTTTTTTGATACGTAGGAGCGTATAGATTCCAGCGCCATAGATGAAGAAATACACAATTACCCAATCCGAAATATCATTGCTCGATGGCGCCGTAATGAACCGCAGGAATTTGCCCCAGAGCACATTAAGCACATCAAAGGCACGATCGCCAGTGGTAAAGAGCGACCCATATGACGGCATACCACTGAATATGTATGGAATCCACTGCGGGAAGACGCCTTGTTCTATGGCTTCATCTATGTAGGTCTTCAAGCTAAGCGAAGCTGTATTGTCAGGTGTAATAAAAATTTTACCCCCAAACAGTGCTTCCCAAAAGAAAAGCAGGAGCAGTACGCCAATGGTCAGCAGTGCAGCAAGGTCTTGATACGGCTCAGCGATGAGCGGTTTTTCTTCGATAGGCGGCTTTGCAGCGCGCGTGGTCTCTGCCCTCTTTGCTTTTTTCGCTCCTGAAACAGCGGATTTTGACATACTTTTGTGAATGATTCAACGAAAGATTGTTGCGTCGTTTTTATGCCACTCTTAAAAGATTTGTAATTTACAAAACTTTTATGGTTAAACTGCGCGTCCTATGCTTAGCTCCGCGTTAATCATATTTTTCAAATGGGCAAAAGCAAATAAGGTCAAAACGCGCCTTGTACCCGCACTCTCTCCAGATGATGCCGCAGCACTCTATGCCGCATTCGTTAAAGACACCTTCGCAAAGGTTCGGGCATTGAGAGACGTTGAGATTTTTGGATATGTCAGTGGGATGCTCGGCAACGGCGGCGATTTGGAGGCACACTTGACGGCACAATCTTTTACTTTACGTGAACAACAAGGCACCGATTTAGGCGAGCGCATGCAACGCGCCTTTCAAGAGCTCTTCCGAGACGGCTTTCGGCGTATCGTGATTATTGGCACAGACTCGCCAGACTTGCCGCTGAACTATATCACCGCTGCCTTCGACTCGCTGCATTACTCACAAAACGCCCTATGCATCGGTCCAGCAGCAGACGGGGGCTACTACCTTCTCGGTATGAACCACTTTTTCCCTGAGGCCTTCCAAAACGTGCCATACAGTTCGTCTGAGACCTACCGCGCCACCTTGCACCAAATTATCCCCCTTTCAGGGCGTCTTTTCACCTTGCGACACTGGTACGATGTCGATACCCTCGATGATCTCTTGCGCCTTTCTCGAAATCTTCAGCAAGACCATCTACCCTTTACTTCAGCTGCACTTGCAAGGATACACCTAGCGACCCGTGAGCAGATTGCAGTTTCTGCAATGACGTAACTTAATAGACACCACATTCACTTCAACTTTTGAAATTTACCTAAATTTCATCCTAGCGACACTTTTTTAACACAAACCAACAACGATGCAATTTTGGAGCATTTTTTTTACCGTATTCGGCACTGTCTTTCTCGCTGAAATTGGCGATAAGACGCAACTTGCGACTGTACTTTTTGCTACAAAAAACGATACAAGCAAGTGGGCAATTTTCTTCGGTGCCACAACGGCACTGGTCTTGGCAGCTGGTATTAGCGTTGTCGTAGGAGAGCAACTCGGTAAGTGGATCTCTCCGAAAACACTCAAATGGATTGCGGGCATTGGCTTCGTTGCTATCGGCATCTGGACCATGTTTTCAGCTGATTGAGTTAAACTCGCTCTACTTGCCGTAGCGTTCTCAGCGCTGTACAAATTTGCTAGCTCAGACTCATTTATCAATTCAGCGAGAAGCCATGAAAAAATCGTGAGTCTTCTGCTTGCAAATGGCACTGCGAAAGGTGTAGCTCTGATAATTTGCTGCGCCATACTAAATCGTTAGGCGGCACTCGATTCGCAGCGTAGCTTGGGCGGCAACAATGGTTTTTTGTCCGCACGCTTTGAAGCAATGCTAAATAGAGTGCAACACTGCCGCCCACTACTACACCGATTGCAAATACCAGAATCAGCAGATAGAAGCGCACATACTCTAGCATATTGATCATCTCATTAGGCATTTGCATACTTTCAAATTTTATTTTCCTCAACCCCGTGCGTTAGATTGCAAGAAAATAAACTTTGCAAAGAATAAAACTACATGTAAGCTACGCCTCTATGCTTGAGCGTCAATGCCGAGTTCCTCGCGAATTTGCGCGCACCACTGCTTAATACGCTGATCGGTCAAATCACTTTGATTTTCAAAATCGAGCACCAGTCCCCAGAAGTGCTGCTCATCATATAGCCCTTTTGATTGCTCAAACTCGTAGCCTGCGCGTGGCCATAGTCCAAACGCCTGTGCCCCGCGCGCGACAACCGCATTGGCAATCGCTCCGATAGCGTC